>CAYWBA010000438.1:0-2701 GCA_964455955.1 uncultured Planctomycetota bacterium
TGGTCGCCTTTGTCTTGTCTTCGCTTCTTAGAAAGTGATAGGCAAGGATTTCCGGGTTTTCGTCCCTTAACTCCGGACCGTGTTTCTCAAGAAGCTCTCCTATTTCTCTGTGAAGAGCATATTTCTCTTTCTCTCTTATCTCTCCATAAACTACATCTCTCATTATCGTATGGTTAAAGCCATAGCTTATGTCATTCTCTTCTCTTTTAGGCCTCAGCATCTCTTCTCTTTCAAGGTTGCTTAGTGACTCAAACAACTTCATTGGTTTGTGCTTTATCTTCTTAAGGATTGACAGCTTTGCCTTGTCCTCAAATGCAGATATGGCTTGCAGAAGGGTATTTGATTCTCTGTCAAGTTTGTGCAATCTCTTCTTGAATATGTCTTCCACTGTTTCTGGTATCTTATGTCTCCCCAATCCTTCAACATCTATTCTCCAGCCGCCCTCGTGGTAGGATATTACCCCCTCGTCTACCAGAACCTTCATTGTTTCAATGATAAAGAACGGGTTGCCTTGGGTCTCCTTGTACAGCTTCTGCGCAATAACATCTCGCCCTATAATTCCCCCCAGGATTGATGTGACTAACTTCAGTATGTCGCGCTTATTAAATCTCTTTAGCCTTACCCTTCTTGCATATTCCTGCTTGGCAAGATTAGTTGTTACTTTCTCTAAATCGGTTCCTTTAATCTCTTCATCCCTGAAGCTTGCGCTTATCAGTAACTTGAATTTGTCTTGGTTTCTCTCTTTCTCAAGATTCAGATTTCTCATAAGGTACTTTAATAACTCCACCGTTACATCGTCTGCCCAGTGAATGTCAGAAAGATGAATGTGAAGAGGATATTCGCGTGAGGCTTCCATTATGAAATGTGAGATGTTATCTATCAGTCTCAGTTTTTCACCTTGAGGGCTTAGCTCTGGTGACGGCTTTACCTTATAGAATTCTTCTATCCCCGGAACGAGTTTCACAAGCTCTTGTGCATATTTCTTCACAAGCTTGTGGCGCGGCCCTGTTAAGGTTGTCAACTCCTCAAGTATCTCTATGAATGGTTTGTAAGGAGTCATCTTGTCTTCAGAACAGGTGCCCGCCAGAGACCTTACTCCATGTAATTGACAGTATGTCCTAATCTCCTCCATTAGCCTTGTCTTGCCAATACCTGCTTCACCTGTCACGAGGATTAACGTGACTTTTGACGCCTTTCCTTCATCCAAAAGACGGTTTTCCAGTACGGTCTTTATCTCCTTGAGTTCCTTGTCTCTTCCTACAAACTTACAGCCTATGACATAACTCTTCTTTGTATCTTCTGTCTCGAGGTCAAAGTCAAACAGCGTCAACCTGTTTATTTCTCTTATTACGTCTTGTGCACTGCGGTATCTCTTGGAAGGGCTTCGTTGAGTCAGCCTTCTTATTATTGTCTTTAGCGCATCGGGAATGTCATAGGCATCCATGTCCCTTACACCCCTGGTGGCGGGTGCAATCTCGGAAGGAGCTTTTCTTGTGGTTATATGGAACAGGAGCATACCTAACGAATAGAGGTCAGAGGTGTGGTCCGCTTTTCTGCCGGCCCTTACCTCCGGTGCCATGTACTGCAGCGTGCCTCTTGTGGGGGATAATCTTTTGTCCCCCCGGAACTCAGAAAGCCCGAAGTCAATCAACTTCACCTGAGGGGTTTTTCTCTTCCCGCCGACCCCGGTGACCAAAATGTTGCTTGGCTTTATGTCATAGTGAACTATTCCATGAAAGTGGATATACTGCAGCGCTCTTGCAATTTGGACTACCAGATCATATAAGACTTTTTCTTCTATGTCTTTGGTAGCGTCAAACAGGTTGTTTCCTTCTATATATTCCTGCGTGAAGAAGCATTTCCCCTCTTTTTCAATCACACCGAAGTCATACACGGAACCTATATTAGGGTGCGAGAGTTTCCTGAGCGCCTCGAATTCATATTGCAGGAACTCGATTCCTTTGGCAGCGTCCATATCGGAAGCCATGGTCTTTAACGCAAGGTATCTGTTATACAGGGCATCTTCACAGAGCCACACCTCACCTATGCCGCCTTCACCTAATTTCTTTGTCAGCCTATAACGGTTGTTTACAGTACGCCTTCTCATATGCTTTTTATCTTATGCTAAAGGTCTCTTCCAAATCTGACCAATAGTACAACCAACAGCCTGAAAATGCAAGCGATGTTAAGCCTGAAACTCCTTGTATCAGGTCTGTCAAGAAGGGGAGACCTCTATGTGGAAGGCTGTAAGTGCTTACGTATAAGTGTGGGAATAAACATCCCCGGCCAGATGAAATTGGGAACTTTCTGAGGTTGTACTTCGGAGCGGCAACAGATGCGAATCGGTAAGACTGGCAAGTTCAGAGTCTACCTGCTGAATGGCTATCGGAGAGTTTGCTCAATGTCGGGTTTTTCCTCTTCGGTGAAATCGCCCATGAGGTAGCGTGAGGCAGCGACAAGCTTTTTCGTAGAGAAAGGCTTGACCATATAGTAGTTTGCGCCGGAGCGATAACTCTCCAAGATATGCTTGTCATCATCCAGAGCTGTCAGCATGAGAACAGGAATATCTGAACCTGCGTTACGAAGTCTGATGAGCGCTTGAATACCGTCCACACGCGGCATAAGGATGTCAAGAACAATGAGGTCGTAGGTGGAATCTGCAATCTTATTCAGGGCATCCTGTCCATCTACTGCCGTGTCG
>CAYWBA010000439.1:0-2695 GCA_964455955.1 uncultured Planctomycetota bacterium
TTGGCAGAATGATGTTACGAAGCAAAAAAATTTTCAATTTGGCACATCTTTTTGGGGTTGCGATGATGTGACAAAATTTGTCACATGTTTGGCGATGCGCTGGAAGGTGTACCGGGCAAGGTATTGCAGCCGATGCGAGCAGGAAGATTAACATTACCAGTATTTACATCTGAGTGGCATGTTGTACTGCTTGGTGTGTGCGGGCTTCAGCGTGTGGGCGGCGTGTATCGCAAGCAAGCCGCGGCCTTCAGGCCGCGGGTGTATTTACAGGGTTTCACCGTGCCGGCAGCGTGTATCGCAGGCAAGCCTGCGGCTTGCTTTTTGGCCCATCTTCAATCATAATATAGTTGAGTTACTGTGTTGTTGGGGAAGTGATATGAAAACGCTGAAAACAATTCTTCTGATAGCCGGCATAATTTTACTTGCCGCGGGTGTGTGGAAACAGGACCTCGGCCCGTCCACCGGGGTAGTTGTCGCTTTCAATGTAATAGTGTGGACAGAGGGCGCGCCATCGTGGCATGACCTGGCTGTTGCTGATGCCGTTGTCGAGAAATCTGCCCGGACAGGGATGACTCTTAAACTTATTGCGTTTGCCATATTGTTTTCGCTCTTCTTCTGGCAACTTTACGAAGGGGGCAGGGGTGTTTCTGCAGCATCTATGCTGGGACTTGGCTCAGCCGTCTGCTTTGCATTGTTCACAATAGCTTTTCCTGCGCTGCGGATTGTGCAGTGGCTGATACGGTCGCTTGTTGTGCGTATTCCAGATTCCCTGGATGCGCAAGGGGTTGAACAACTGCGAAATGCTATTTTCAATCAAGGATATTCTGCCCCGATGGGCGTGCTTTTCCTTGCAATCGCCTTATTTTTGCTCGCCGCCGCCTTGATGGCGCATCGGCATCGCATGGTTGGGGCTATTCACATCCCTGCGCTGACTCCAGGCGTGTTTATGCTCACGCAAGAAGGAAGGGCAGGTCGTCCTGAGCGGGTTATCACCTGGTTTGAGATACTCCTGCAGGGAGGCATTTTCTCTATCGCTGTGTATATTTTGCCAATAGCTTTTCTGGCGGTTTTTATCTGGGGGCTGGTTATCCGAAACAAGAAGCCACATAAAACATCCCTGCTCGCGACAGGGCTTTTTCTCGTTACGGGGTTTGTCACTGCTGCTCACTGGCTGTTGTTGAGACCGAACATAGCCCACATCCGGTCCGTGTTCGAGTCTGTCGAGTTTGCCTCGCCGGCCGAGCTTGCAGGCAGCATTCAGGAGATTCTGTTGTCAACATTCGCCGTCTCTTTTCTCTTGATTGCCTGCTCCGTCCTCCTTCCGGTGCTGTGTGCATTCTCCCTGCGAGTGCCGCGGGACAAGGAGAAGAAAGGGGAGAAGGCGGGCAAGAGCCTGTTTCCTCTTATTGCTGCGGGTGCGACAATTATCATCCTGGTGTTTGCCGGATTCCTGGGTTCAAGTGAGGACCCACATAAGAAGTCGGTGAAGGAACTCGCGCTTGCCGTAGCCGAGGGGCACCTTGGGCGCGAGAAGGATGAACATGTTGCGCGTATCGAGTCGGAAGGAGGTTTCAGGTTTCTGAGAGGAATGATGGCGAACCCCCGGGAGTTTTACTGGAACCAGCTCATACTGGAATACCTGTGGGAATATTCGGCCAGCCCGAAGGCGAAAGAGTTTGTCCTGGAGACGTTTACTGACTCTGCACATCCAATTGCCGCCGCGCAGGCGTCCTTTGGTATACGGGATTCTCTCACCGACAACGAGAAGCGAGTGGTGGACTTGATCCTGTCCCACATTTCCAGAGAGCCTAAACATGGCATCAAGTTTCTTGAAACTGCGCTTCGAGCTACCAACATACGCAGCAGGTTTATCCTCGATGTTATGGATACCTGCGCCAGGGCCGGCGTGAAGGAATTCTCGCTTCACAAAAGGAAGAAACAAGAAAACGAGTGGAGCTGGATACTTGATTTGCCTGAAGGATTCACATTGCACTACAATCGCGAGCCTGAGCCGGGGGCCAGGAAATTTAGTGTTGAGCTGCGCTGGGTTGAAAAGACGAGTTATCAAGCCACCAGCGCAGACAGAGGCCGCACACTACTTGTAGCAGAGAACACTATATACCCGTACACTTCACAATCTTATGGAGAGAGAATCCCGGATTACCGGAGACTTGGCGAATTTTTGCAGGAAGCAAAAAAGAAATCAAGCGATTCTTCAGATTCCGCCGGGTTGTGGGTGGATCTGCGTCTTGACCCGCTTGCAGGCGCTTTTCATATCGGATATGTCATAAATGCGTGCGCGGAGGCGGGTATTACTGAGGTGAGCATTAGCGGGCCGTAGTGGGGAAACAAACCCGCGGGTTGCTATTGGGGGGCGGGGTTTCGCTCTTGCTTTTGGGGGAAGTTGCTGGTAAACTATGGAAGAGCACCGGGAGGGAAGCGCGAGGTGGCGAAGAAGGGCGCGCAACGGCGCAAGTACAGCAGGGTCAAATCGCACGTTCTTGTCAGCATCCAGAAGCGGGATGCGGACGAGGAGAAGTTTTACACAGACAAGGGTACGATAAGGAATATCAGCGCGGGCGGCCTGCTCCTGCACGTCAACGAGCTTATAGAACTTGACGCTCACATAATAGTGTCTTTTTCGCTCCCGGGCGCAGATGAGAGGCTGGACTTTATCGCCAAGGTGCTGAGAGTG
>CAYWBA010000440.1:0-2686 GCA_964455955.1 uncultured Planctomycetota bacterium
TTTAGCTTTGAGTCATCAATCAGGAGGGGTGGGTAGCCGATCGCGTCTATTGTTGGGTTGTAGAAAGCGTGACTCTCTGATTCCTCGTGGCAGGGAAAAGGATTCTCGTCCAAGTCAAAGAGGAGTCCTGGTATTCTTGGAGAGGAGTAGCAATCGCGAGAGAAAAGAAGGTTTTTAAGCAGAGTGTATGAGTTGTTTTTCCGTGTTTCACTCACTCGCGTTTCCTGTTTTTTCTGTTTACTCTTGTCAGTCGTTTCACACTATTCTGCTCAACTGAAAACTTCTCGTGCATCCATCATGCGAAGTCTTTAACCTGTTTCGCGATATCGAGTCTTCTCTTGAGAGAGAGATTCCCGTCCGTGAGTACTTCGTACAGTTCCTTAATGACTTCTTCTGCAACAGGGTGAATCGCTTGGCTCGTGGCTTTATCCTTTTCTGGTTTCAATAATGATATGAGTTCGTTTTTGCTGACCGGTGAATGGTAGACCTCAAGTAATGCATAGCCAGCTGCTTTCATAAGTTCTCTAGTTTGAATCTCATCCAGTTCCAGCACCTGAGCTATCCGAAGTACTTTATTCCTCTTTGGAGGATTGCGGATACCTCTTTCAATTCTATTGAAGTGACTCTGGTTCATCTTGATGGCTTTTGCCAGCGCAGACTGAGAAATCTTCGCACCGGTTCGGAACTTCTTCAAAATAATAGCAAATTCCAAAGGCTATCCTCCTTTCTCTTTGCCGAACAAATCAATTATACCTCATTTTCTTTTTATGTCAATATATATTATTTGCTAAAAAGGCAAATTGGCCTTGCTTTAGGCATAAGATATGGTATGCTTATTACGCATATGTCTATCGAATTTCGTTCTTTTACACGGGCGGCATTTTGAATTTTGCCGTAAATGGGACCCAAGAAAATCACGGTTCGGGAAAGAAGAATAGTAATTTGGTCGAAATCAATGAATGTGCGCAAGACCTGTTGATGCATTGGACATACTGTTTTTCTTGGAAGGGGGGCCAATTATGAGATATGGCTCAGTAGAGTCTGTAATTGGACTATTGAAGACTTATGAATATGCCATGAGTGTCGGCATTAGCCGTTCCTTGGAATTCGAGAAAAAGGGCTTGGCTACGCATGCTATCAATGTCGGGCTGAGATGTGGCCATGGCTGTGTTTACTGCTCGACCTCATCCTTGGTCCGCACGCACAAGGCATTCAAGGCGATTGGCCACACCGCCTTTGAGACGGGCTTCTGCGTGGTGGACCCGACTACTCCCGAGCGAATCCGAAGAAGCGCCCAGCGGCTGACAAGCGGGGACATCGTGATGATGTGCAATCTTACTGACGCTTACAGCCCGGAGGCACAGGCACTTGAGCTTGGCCGCAGGTGCCTGGAGGCTCTTCTGAAGGAATCAACTTGCCGTGTGAGGCTGTTGACGAAGAATGCGGCTGTGCGGGAAGACTATGACCTTATTGAGCAGTATCCTGGTAGGGTCATGGTCGGATTCAGCATAACTGGGTTGCCAGAGCAAGAAAACGTTATCCGGCTTCTGGAGCCCAACGCCTCACCTATTTCGGAGAGGGTTGCCGCGCTTCAGGAGGCGCATGCCCGTGGCATCTCCACGTTCGGGATGCTTTGCCCGTGCCTTCCTGGTATCGCGGATAGCGAAGATATTCTAAATAAGATGTTCGGGCTCGTAGTAGGCGCTGGCGCGGTGGATGTCTGGCTGGAGCCCGTTAACCTGAGGGGGCCGAGCCTGAAACGGTCGGAAGCTGTGTTACGGGCAGCCGGGAGGACACAGGAAGCTGACGCAGTGCACAGCGCGAGAAAGCACTCGGGCTGGAACATTTACGCTCGAGACTTTGTGCTTGCGGTGCAGAATGTGGCAAGGAATTTCGAGGGCATCAACCTGCACGTGCTGCTGTATAGAAACCAGTTCAATGATGACATTGTCTTTGAGTTGGAGAGGAACAATTTCGGTCTGCTCTGGCTGAAGAAATAGGGGAGTCTGACAAGAAAGGGCAGCCAAGCCCGCGAGGATGGTTAAGGGCCCCCTCGGCAAGGCTGACCAATAATCGAAGCCATGAAGCGTTCGGTCATCGGAAGGTCCGTTTGGACCTGCTGCCCTTTTCGCAAGGATAGCGGCCCGGCGGGATGGAGTCAAGAAAGGAGGTGGTGGATGTTCAGGTGGTTAAGAAGGCGCCGTGTTGACCCTGAGGCTGACCAGATCAGGAACTTGACTGCGCATTGGATGACAATTCTGGGAATCCTGGAGGGCCTTGGTGATCGTTTCGGCTACTGTGCCGGTCTGAACTTCATTCAGAAGAGGGTGAAGCCATATCTAATAAAGCTCGGCGTGGAGATTGGCCTTCTTGAATCTAACCAGTCAACTCAGATGGCCCGTCTTGAGGTCAAGGAGCTTATCAAGCGGCTGATTGAAAGTTCCTCCGGGTACTTGTTGCAACAAGGCAGTCTTCACATGGAAATGATCAAGATGCATGCATTCGCCATGTCAGCCATATGCGAGAAGTGCACTGTTAACGGCGGGCCGCCTGATTCTAAATGCCCGGCTGTATGTGTACTCGAGGGTGCGCTTGGTGGGTTTAATGAAGAACCAAGCATGACGGAGAGTGTTTTTGACCAAGTGAGTGAAAGCGAAAGAAGCAAGACCGGGCTCATAATGTAGGC
>CAYWBA010000441.1:0-2674 GCA_964455955.1 uncultured Planctomycetota bacterium
CTGCAAGGATTGTGGCGAGCTGCACACGAATATCCGGGTACTTTGGCGCAAGCTTGACTGCTGCCCTCATCTGTTTCTCTGCGCCGTCAAGATTGCCTTCTGAACCAAGCTGGTAGGCAAGATTGACGTGCGCGGTGATATCAGAAGGGTCAATCTCCATGGCGCGCTTGAAATGAAGCTTTGCTTGCTCGGCGCGTTCGCGGGCCACGGCGACAAGCCCGAGGCTGTTCTCGATTGCAGGCGAATCGGATTCCACCGCCCGCGCCTTTTCGAACTCGGCTGCAGACTCGTCGTACATTTCCTCGGAGGCCAGCATATTGGCAGTTGTAAGAAACACTTTCGCCGTATAGGGATTCAACAGGAGTTCAGCCGAAAGAGCCGCGCATGCCTTCTTGCTGAGCCTGAACTTTCCGTCTTTGTAAATGTGAAGCGATTCATAATGTGCCCTGAAAGCCTTGCTCAGTGCTGCAGCTTTCTTGAAGCAGGCGGCAGCTTTTCGGCTGTCCTCGTCAATCAATGTAAGTCCGATGTAATGGTGAGTCGCTGGGACAGAGGGGTTCAGAGAAGCCGCTTTATCGAGTATTGCGCGGCCTTCGGCCTTCTTGCCTTTCCACGCAAGCAGCTTTCCGCAGGCTGACAGAACGGCGTGGTTTTTCGACTCCGTGGCGAGGGTGGTTGCCACTTTGATTGCTTCAGCGGTGTCTCCCAGCGCAGCGAGTGCAAAGGCCCGGTTAGCTTTACATTCGGCGTAGTAGGGATTGATGTTAAGAGCTTTGTCGTAGTGGTTGAGTGCTTCCTTGTGCTGATTCTGCAGCGCGAGTATTAGTCCCAGCATGTTCTGGAAGTCAGGGTAGTTCGGATGCCGGCCAATCTCCTGCCGTAAATTCGATTCAAGTTTCTCAAGAGGTTCCATCTTTGTCATCCTTCGTGTAGCCTGTAAGCCTGGCCTGCATTTCGATTCGTTTTCTTCTCTCTTTATCAGCTTCTTTGTCTCTTTGCAGGGAGATGAATTTGCCAGCTTCCTTGCGCCATTCTTCGAAACGGTAGGTAACACGCTTGACGTTGCGTATTCTTCTTATCTCTGAATCAATGGTCTCCATGAGTGCTTCATTTATCTCGATATCCGAGGCAACCCCGGGGAGCTTGTGGATACTTCCACCTAAGAACACGCTTCCCTTTACCGTAACCACGGAGACTTTCGCAGTGTCAATCCAGTGTCGTGCAAACACGGACCTGACAAGAGAATTTATTCTAAAATCACTGACAGCCAAAGCTTTTTCTCCAGGTATAATGGGAGAATTGCATCTCACTTTTGCCAGTAAGTTCTCACTCTTTGCTAAGGTCCAGGTAAATCTGGTGGTGAACAGCCGCCTGGGTTAGATTGCCGAGCTTTTCATAAAGCCTCCCCAGGGAGTAATGAGCCGAGGCGAACCGCGGACTGATCTCGACAGCTTGCTTCAACTGCTCCAGTGCGGCATTGTAGGAGTTCCTTCGGATATTTATCAGCGCAAGTTCGTAGTAGGCATTGGAGGAGCCGGGCGAGATGGATAGAACAGTCTTGAATTCTGCTTCTGCTGCGTCCAGGTTGTTTTGTAAAAGGTACGCGTTGGCAAGAAAGTAATGGGGAGCAGGGTCATTCGGGTTTGAGCGTATTGCTTTACGTGCCTTCTGCATCTTGTTTCGCAGCGGCGGGCCAAGGACTTTTGACTGGTCGAATGCTATCCGGGCAGGCGTTGAGTACTCCACAGTATGGACACACCCAGCGGCCACGAAGGCAAGCACAACCAGTAATGCAGCCCGGTTACTATTCACCAAAAACATAATCCTGCAGCAGCGGTGAAGAAGCAACAATCATCTTCGCGCCGGAGCCGTGAGCGCGGAAGGAGTGCGAAACATTGCTCTTGACTCCGAAAAGTTCGCCCTCACTGAGAGTGCGAATTTTACCGCCCACTGTCACCTCAACCTGCCCTTCGATGATGTAGGAAATCTGCTCGTGGATATGCTTGTGTTCAGGGAGCACAGAATTCCCTGCCATCTCAAGGACAGCCATACAGGTGGAGTGCAGATAAAATGGTCTTACAGTAACGCCGCCTGCAACGCCTTGCTTCTCGCACGAGTCTGCCGAGCAAGAGTCCAACATTTGGTGTTGTTCTCGCATTATTCCTCTGTTCTCTTGACGTTTTCGGCCTGTAGGCCTTTATTTCCTTCCACGAGCTCGAACTCTACTATTTCACCCTTCTGAAGGGTTTTATAGCCTTCAGAGACGATACTTGAATAGTGCACAAAGATGTCCGCGCTGCCTTCCTTTTCAATGAAGCCGTAACCTTTCTTGTTGTCAAACCACTTTACATGACCGGTGGGCATCCTAAAATCCCTTCCTCTCCAAGAACAACTGACCTTGCTGCTCTAACCCTGTAACATAAAAACCTCTTCAGCCTGAATTATTCCTGTCTGTCTTGTTTCTCCTCCGTGTCTGAAACCTTGTGTTCGTGGGGGCTGCCGTTCCTCGAGTGGGTTTGATTGAGTCTGTTGCCGCCTCTATCCTTTTCGTTTCTTGAGCTGCTGTCACCACGGCCGGAGCCGCCCTTGCGAGCACGGTTGTCCGGCCTGCTGGAACTCCTGCTTCCGCCTCGTCTATTTCCTGTCCGCCTGTTGTCCCGGCGCTCGCGGCTGT
>CAYWBA010000442.1:0-2671 GCA_964455955.1 uncultured Planctomycetota bacterium
GCAGAAGTTTCCGAAAAAGACCGAAGGATATTTCACGATGTACTCCACTGACGGAGATTTCTTTGCCGCAGAGTGTAGAGTTGCCGATGGGAAACTTCTCCGCCGAGAGCTATCTACAGAGGAAGAAGAAATAGTGCCGCAAGAAGTAAAGCTTATGCACGGGAGCTCCATCACAGTGATGGTGAAGAAAGAAACACTGCGCATGCTGAGAGAAAGCAAATACACCTGCGGCGAGTGCGGCGGGCAACTGCAGGTGGTGGAAGCGGTAAGTGGCTGCTTTTCCTATCCTGTCCACGACGACCGCGTGGATTGGGATTTGAGGGAATATGCAGGGGATTCGTGGCTGCATGTCGAATGCGTGGACTGCCACAAGCAACTGACAGAGTATGAAGTTGTTGATGACAGGATAGTTCCTGCGGGAGAGGAAGAATGACCAGCGGATATGTGGAAGCAGGATGGAGTAAGGAGGAGATAAAGGAGGCAGTTGAGCTGCTCCGGCAAGGACAAACTGTGTATCTGTTCAAAGGAGAAATCTGGGACCACAGGATGCTGCGCCAGGCAGTTGAGTCAGAACTTGCTCGAGATAAGAAGGTCACAGGCAAGCGCTGAGCAGGAGGAAGGAGGCGATTAGAATGGGATACTATTCTCACGGCGAAGGCAGAGTAGAGAAGATTGACCCTGTGAAAGCAAAGCAGTTCATTGACAAATACGGTCGCCATTACAACCTTGACCTTGTTTTCTCAGAAGAGGATGCTTCCCTGGAGCTGAGATTTTCCTATAGCGCCTGGTACGTTGAAGATGACTTCCCTGAAGAAGGTAAAGAGAGCTGCGGCTCCGGCATTTTCCGGGATCTCCGTGAGATTCTCACTACCGAACCGGCTATGCTTCACTTCACGGGCGAGGACAGATGGCGTTACCTCGTGCTGATTACTCCCACAGGCGCTGCCAGACCTTACTTGGATATCGAAATGGTTTGCCATCCGGTATGGGATCAGGTGCCCGATGAGTATGCCGAAGTGGTGGGAAGGTGGTTTGGCGTTTGCGAAACTACTTCTTGCAAGTGCGAGAGCCTCGCCAAGAAAGGTAAAGGGCAGAAGCTGATTGACCGCGAAATGGAGAAGTTTGACGTGCCGCAGGAAGGGATTGAGGCGCAATATTATGATGACCCGATATTCCGCGAGTTTGTTGACCGTCAATTCAACGAGGTCGCAGTTGATGCGCCATTTGAGGACATGGTGACCTTTGCTTTTGGGAGTTGGGAGGAAGCGATTGAAGAATTTCATAAACTTTATCCAAAGGATGCTTGAGGAATCTTTCGAAATTATCGCAGAGAATTAAGTGGCCTGAACATCCTGGACCGGAATGCAGAAGCATTTTCGACTCGACCAAGCGCTAATAATGTCTCGGCAGTCTGAATCTGCACTGTTTCCAGCAGGCGATGCTTCGTCGCCACCGAAGAGCAAATTGCAGTTTAATCTGTTTCCGACCTTAGCCTCCCGGCTTCCGCTCCGCTAACGCTTCGCTGCAGCCGGAGGCACAGGTCTTCAAAGCAGGATTTCAGGTGTAACATGGGGCTGTGATGCTTGCAAAGAAAAGCTTGCAGCCCCTTACTTTTTTGGAAAGGAGTAATCTCATGGAACAGATTGTCATTTGTGGCAATCGAGTTGAGCTTCAGGAAGTGCAGTCAATAAGAACTATCACGACAACTGCTTTCAGACAGTCGCTGAGAAGGACCATGGGAATAGTAACGCCAATACTACCGAAAGATGTCATACTGTATGCGGCAAAAGGCAGCGAACAGTTCTATCTGGTGGAGAGAGAACCCAAAACACAGCTTATCAAAGTCCGACAAGGCAAGTCAAACACCAATGAAGTCGTCAAAGAGTATACTATCTGTTTGCCATGGGTGTACATGTTGCTGGAGTTTGTCGGAGCTGGTTTTACACATCTGAGAGTCTTTTTTGCAAAGTCCCGTGTTCTGAAGACAGAAGCAGTTCTCAGTTATCCTCCTCTGCCGAATCTAAACCCCGACTGCACAATTTGTCTTGGCGGTGGTTTCAGGTTTTCAGTCGAAGGAACAATGCACTCAAAAGTAGCCAAGGTGGTTTCATATTATTTCAATTCAGAGTTCAACTCAGACCTTGACGATATCCACAAAGCTAAAATGCCCAAGGAAATTGTGGAAAAACAAACTCATGGCAAGACGCTCTTCGAAGCCTGGGAGATTGTTACTAACGAAGGTGCTGATGCGTGCTCGCTTTCCTGGTGCAAATACAAGACTCTCAATGAGGTGATCGAAAGAATTATTGGAGAGGAGGTGGCTTAGAAATGCAGATGCTTATCAAGGCAATCAAGAACCAGTGGGAGGCGTGCCGTGATGTTGAAGAAGCTATGAAGAAGTTCCTCAACATGACCAAAGGGCAACTCAGGTACTCTTATGGTTGCAGAGATGAAATGATTCTTATCATGGCTGCTGAGGTGCTTAGAAAGGAAGGTGTGACAGCTAAGAATCTTGAGGATTTATCTTTTGACGAGATAGTAAGTGGTATCAAGGATTTAGAAGAAACCGAAGACATTGAAGAAACAGAAAGGACGGAAAAGTGAAAATCTACAAAGCTGGCGAAAAAATCCCTGAAGGAGAAGCCTTCTGCTACGTGGTGGCGAGAGACGG
>CAYWBA010000443.1:0-2655 GCA_964455955.1 uncultured Planctomycetota bacterium
CAAGGATATCTTCTGCATCTTTCCAGCCGGGAGCAGTGTCCAGAATCCTTCTAACCACCTCCTCAGCATCTTTGTGCAAATGGTCTGCCAAAAGCGCCTTGGCTTTCTCAAGCATGTCTTTGAGAGACTTGTATTCGCTTGTGACTGAGAGCAGCCTGCTTTTTGCTTCTGTATGGTCTGGAACAATCCTGAGGACTTTCCCGAACTCGGATATGGCTTCCTCATACTGCCGCTCGCGGTACAGGGCGACCGCTCTCTCAACCAGTTCATCAACAAAGCCCTGGATTACCTCGTTGTGGGCAGCTTCCCGGAGAGTACCGCAGGCGAGACAGAAAATGCTGTCTTCTGGAACAGGTTTCTTGCAAGAAGTGCAGAACATATCTTAGCGCTCCCTCCGGTGGCGACGAGAAAGGTTCAGCCTGTTCAATGTTCTTATTTTTTCCAGCGACTTAAGTTCGGTTATCACTTGAGCAAAGCTTTTGTAGCGTTCTTCAGGCTTCTTGGCCATCATGTTACTGATAACCTCTGAGACGCGCTTAGGCAGGGCTGGCACGATCCGGTTGACCGGCATAGGTTCCTCGTGCATGTGTTTAAGAATCAGAGCCCGCCTCCCAGCGTCTTTGAAAGGGGTTCTTCCTGTTAACATCTGGTAAAGGGTGGCGCCAAGAGAGTAGATATCGCTCTGACTGGAAGCAGGCTTGCCCATCGCCTGCTCGGGCGCCATGTAATGAGGCGATCCGTAGATATCGTCTCCTCGTATCACTTCCTCTCCGGTCTGTCCTGCTACGCCCAAGTCCGCAACCTTAATAGTTCCGTCCCGCGAAATTAGCAGATTTGCCGGTTTTACATCTCTGTGCACAATCCCCCGGGATTCGGCAAAGGCAAGTCCCTCCGCTGTCTGGCGGGCTATCTGTATTGCTTCCCTTAATGGTAGCCTTCGCCTGCGCTTCAATAAGTCCTGCAATGTGCCTCCGGCTGCGTACTCCATCACCATGAAGTACCTTTTTTGGTACAGCGACACGCGAAATATTCTCAGGATGTTCCGGTGCCGCAGCTTCCCGGCTCTGCGAGCCTCTTCAACGAATGCTTGAATCTGTTCCTTTTTAGCACAGAACTCTTCAGAAAGGGCCTTGACTGCAACTTGCCTGCCCGGCGGGTCTTCACGCGCCAGAAGCACTGTCGCACAGCGCCCGTATCCGAGTTCCTTGGTGAATGTAAGATTTCCAATTGTCCTGCCAACCCAAGGATGGGCATCGTTGTCCGTGTCAGAAAAACCTATTATTTCCACTGCCATCTGTCGCCCAACCCGTTAATCGCCACTTCAGAGAGTTATCGAGGCTTTTTCACGTGACCGCGGAGGTTTGTTGAAAGCAACATGTTAATCTTCCTGACAACCAGTTTCCATTTCTGGATCCTGTTCCTAAAGTTCTTCTCCATCATCTCCACCACGAGATTGCGTACCGCGGGCGGTATCAGCTTCTCTTCTTCCTCCGTGAATTCCACCTCTGTCTCAAGTACTTTCTTCATTGTCTCGACCGCGGTCTTGCCTGAAAACGGCCGTCGGCTTGTGAGCATGTGGAAGAGAGTAGCGCCTAATGAATATATGTCAGCTCTGTGGTCCACACTTTTCGTTTCTTTTATTTGCTCGGGAGACATATAGTCTGGCGTCCCAAGCCTTTCCCCCGCCATGGTCAGTCCGCCTTCAGCTTCTGGCTCACCTCCGATTTCCTTGGCAAGACCCAGGTCGGCAAGCTTCACATCACCAGTTGACTCTATCATTATGTTGCCTGGCTTAATGTCCCGGTGAATTATGCCCTCCTTATACGCATAGTTCATCACTTCAGCCACCTTGAGTGCTATCTCGAGGCAACGCACCGGGTTTACACGCCCTTTTTCCTTGATAAGTTGAAAGACCGTCTTGCCGTCAATGAACTCCATTGATATGAAAAGCGTCTCACCAGTCTTGCCGAACTCATAAACCCGAATAAGGTTCGGATGCGTAAGTCGTGCTGCCGCTCTCGCCTCGCGCTCGAACCGCTGAGCAAGGACATCTCTCTTCGCCATCTCCTTAGAGAGGACTTTTACCGCAACATCCCGCTTCAGTGAAAGTTGCACCGCTCGATACACTGCACCCATGCCGCCCTTGCCGAGCTGCTTCATGATGCGGTAGCCGTCAATCTCGATAACGGAACTCTCGGGAATTTCCCCCGGCTCGGGTTGCTCCGCCACTGAAGCCCGCACATCATCGAGAATCATGCGGCAAGCGGCGCACGTAGAAATGTGTTCCCGGAGTAAATCCGCTTCTCGCTTCTCGAGTTTGTTGCCGAGATAATCTTGTAGTTTTTGCCTGAATCCGGGGTAATCCATTCGCCCGATTTGTCCTGTAAGTACCCGCTATTCCCGTTGAAGCGAAAACCGTTACCACCGAGAGTAGCTTAAGCCTAATTACACCAAACATATATTATGTATCACGCTACCCCGCTATTAGTCAAGCGAAAAGTCTCTGCAAACTGTGCGGTAGTTGTAGCTATACTACCTTGGCTGCAGGCTCTGCGCAACCTTGCTCTGAGTCGCAGCTTTGGTCTATTCCCACTATTCCCAACATCCGCCTTGACTTTTACACTTTTGCGTGCTATAATTTAATTTGAGGACTTC
>CAYWBA010000444.1:0-424 GCA_964455955.1 uncultured Planctomycetota bacterium
CATCCGGTTGTTGCGAGGCCCGTACACAATACGCAGACAACCGTTACAACCACAAGCACAGAAACCATTCTCGACCTCATACCACCTCTCCTTTCCGCCCCTAAAATAATTTAAGGGGCGTTACAGTTTCTATCGGCAACATTCCACGAAAACCGATATTGGCCGCAGCCCCTTCAGGCGCAGTCACTTTCTCAGTGGAATGTTAGACCGATAGGCCTTTGAGAAAAAGACCAGCGTTAATTACTGTTTATAGTGTTTGTTTCCCTGAGGTTCCTCCTTATGCTATACCAAACTATACCTAATTATACCGCCTGTGTGAGCCACGTCAAGCGCAAATCTCTTAGAGGGGAGAGATGCTTTTCATTGACATTTACACGGTTTTGTGGTAGTCGTTCTTATGCAGAGCAAAGGGGAGGTAAAGTGC
>CAYWBA010000444.1:434-2642 GCA_964455955.1 uncultured Planctomycetota bacterium
GAGGTGAGTTATGTCGGATATAGGTGAAGGAATCAAGCACTTGTACAGCAAGTTTATTCTCAGAGATGTGCTCTCTTTTGTAACACCAGGTGCAATTGTCGTTGGGACGGCGCTGTTGCTCAAGTGGGAACCGGCTCGCATATTAGAGTGGATGCGGCAAGTTCGAGGAATTATGTATATTCCCATCTTCGGATTGTTCTATGCAGTCGGCTTTGCGCTACAGTGTTTTGGCGAAATACTTCGCTGCATTCCCTTGTTGAAATTGGCCGGAATCATGATACATGATCGAAAAGGGAAAAGTTACCGGGAGTTTAAGAAGCAGCTTAAAAAGGATTTGAAAGTTATATCCGACCTATGCGTTTATGGTCAGAAAACTTCGAAGAAGTTGAAGAAGCATTTTAAGAAGTTTTGCCGAATTGTACGGAAGGTGCGGGATGAGATTTCGGATGGTGACCAAGAAAATATTGAGCAGATTGTCAAGTTCTCGTTGGATGGTGTTGACGAAGGTGCAAAGCAGGAGCGGGAACGAATTGTTGTCCTAAAGCAAATGTGTGGAAATATGTTCATGGCCGGGTTGATTAGCGGAATCTTGCTGGATGTCAGGGGAATTATGATAGTTCTGAGAAACAGTTGGTCATGGGAAAGGTTACCTTGGGCGTTGATCGGCTCAATAACGGCAGGCGTTCTGTTGTTTGCCTTATATTGGGGAAATCATAAACACGCCGAGCGACAGAGGGACTTTGAGGATATATACTGGAATACAGGTTACTTGGGTTATTGAGAACGAAACGAGATTTGTGAACCTCCGGGGCGAGTATACCACGCTTTTGTAGAATGGGTCAAAGGGGTTTTTGGCGGGTTCGGGCCATTGGGATTTTTATTCCGCGCTGCGGGGGGTGCGGCAAAACACCCCCGCCGTGAACGGCGGGGCTTTGGGGACTTTCACCACGCTTGCCAGCATGGTGCTTCCAAGACTAACAGGATAACGTTTATATTCCACCGCGCTTTGTGAGCGAGGCGCTTTATCAGAACTGGATGCCTGCGGAGAGTGAGAGCGCGCTTGTGACATTCCCGCTGCTGGGGAAGCCAATCAATTCGATGCGGACATTAACGGGGCTTGCCCAGTAGCCGATGCCGACGCCGACTGCAAAAAAGAGGCCGTCGTTACAGTCTTTCGCGCCGGCAGCCTCATAACCAACGCCTGCTCCGATAATCAGGCCGGTGTGGTTCAGAACGGAGGAGCTTTCCCACTTATTTTTGGGGCCGAGGAATGGTTCCAGCTTCTTGTCTCCGAGGAAGAAGATGGACTTGTACCACAGAGAGAACAGGTCATCCTCGAAGTCTTCTTCAACAAACGCCCACCCGGTGAATATTGTCTGTTCGCCCTTGCCGAAGGCGATGTTAGCTGTGATTTCCCCCATGCCTGTTCCTGAGGTGTAGGCGAAGAAGTAGCTACCGCCCCACAGCAGATAGGGGTCGAGCTTTTTATACTTGGCAGTTGTCGGGGCGAGGACACCGAAGTAGCCGCTTCCCCACTGTGTCCTGCTTTTTCCCTCAGCCGCACTTTGTTGTTGAGGTGTTTTGCTTTGGCGGCAGTAAAGGACTCCGCTGTTATTCAGAGGAGTTATGCCTGTTGACTGGCAACCGACAGCGGCCATTGCGGCCAAAATCCACGCCATCCACAATCTGGTCATTTTCACCCCTCTCAAGTCAGGACAGGAAGTTTGAGTTGCCCCCTATTCGTTGTAATTATGCTACTTGTCTGTGCATTGTCAAGGGCAAATCTCTCGGAGTCAAAGGAGTTTTGGTGTGGTAGTGGGCGTTTTTGGGATTTTTTATTACGCGCTGTAAACAACGTGGCTAAACATCTCGTACATGATGTTAGTTATGGCAGGTCATAACAGCACGATGAAGGAGGGTCTAATTGTGAAGATGGAGAAATATGTAGGAATGTGGGTTGTTTTTATCTTGCTGGCCGGAGCTTTTTGCGGTTGTGGGAAGAGCGTCTCGGCAACGTATGTGGAGAAGATGAGAGACGATTTGGACACCAAAGTTGCCGCACTGGGGAGGGAGATAGGTAATCTGCAGAAGCAGATAGAAGACATGTCCAACACTCTTGAACGTACTCGAGGCCAGTTGTTCGGGTTGTCAACTTTGAAGGATGGCAAACTGTCTGACCAGGAGAAGGAAGTTGAAAGGTTGGCTGCA
>CAYWBA010000445.1:0-1433 GCA_964455955.1 uncultured Planctomycetota bacterium
ACATCCTTCCCCTCACGCCGAATGCGGACAGTATTGGCATGGGGCCACTTCTCATGCGGCTCTCCGGCGAGGCAGTGGTGGTTAGGAAGGCGTGGCGGCCCTTCCTCAACAACCCCCAAATCAAAAAGCGCGGGCCGGTTGCCATCCTCGAAATCAAATCCAAACACGGTTTCCCCGGGACACCAGATGAAATACTTGGCCGCCTTCATCCGCTTTGGTGTCCCTGGCGCCTTGAATCTGCTCATAGAAATACCCGTGCCAGCCGGAACATCCACCTCTCCCTTGGCGTTGGCGCATACAACTTTTCCTTCCCCCACCACAACCAGGGTGCGGCTCAAGCTGCGCTGGACCCCTAACCCTGTCCCGGTAACCCGCACATCGGCCTCGCGCGTGCGAACCACAAAAATTGTTGCCTCCTGGACCCGTGTCCTAAGTGCTTCGTCTTCCCCCTCTTTCTTGTCAGTTTTCACAACATTGCAGTACATCTCTCCGCGTTCGAGAATAATACTCACAGGCTTCAGACTGCCAAGGCTCACTTCAGTGCCTTCCTTGAGCCAAATCCGGGTGCCTCCGCTCAGCGTGAACAGAGCCACTCCCTTGGAGACGGAAACAGGCTTGCCCCGTTCCCACAGGAAGGGACTGTTCTCGCTCACATCCCCGGTGCTGACCATCTCCCAGCGGTCACCCTTGAGCACCCTCAGTTTTCCTTCAAGCTTTACTATGGCCAGAGAAGCCGGCGCGTGCGCGTCTTCCTCGGCTGTTACAGGCACCTCACCGGGCGCTTCACCTGGTTTTCTATCCGCTTGGGCCGTGGCTGCGGGAGTGTCATCCTTGTTGTCACGGCCGTCAGCCCCCTTACGTTCGCGGCTGGTTTCGGCAACTCTCTCTTCACGGGGCCGGACCGGCGGCGCCTCCTGCTCCGCAGGCGGAAGGCCGGCAGGTCCGTGTTGTTCGCGCGGCTGCTGCGTCTGGCCGGGAGGCTGTGCATCCGTGACGGCAGGCCCCTGCCAGGGCATTTCGTCAGCCCGGAAGCTCGCAACCAGGTGAAACGTCAGAACAAGTACAGCCGCGGCGACGCCGGCCGCAATGAGGGCCAGCCACCTCGGCCTGATGAGTGCGCGCCGGGTCCCGCCCGGAGTTTTTTCCCCCTGGGCATCCGGCTCAAGCGGGACCCGCGCCAGCATCCGGCGACCCGCAGAGTCCTGCTCCCCGAGGCTGACGACGCTGTGAAGGCTGAAGAGTTCCTCATGGATAAGAGAAAGGGAGAGGTGTAGGTGCCTCGCTTCTCCACTGAAGGTTAAGATATCTTCAAGCTCCCGAACCTCCCCCTTAGAAAGTCTATTTTCCAAGAACCGCCCTGCCAGTTCAAGCAGCCGGTTTTTATCAAAACCTGCATTCATGCCGCCACCTCCCGCTCAACGCACCTGAGCAGC
>CAYWBA010000445.1:1443-2636 GCA_964455955.1 uncultured Planctomycetota bacterium
TGAGCAGCGCGAGTCGGATACGGTGCAACACCATGTTGGCAGCCGAGAGACCCTTATTCAATTGCCTGGCAATCACGGCCAGGGGCAGGCGTTCCGCGTAGCGAGAATGGAGAACCGCGCGCTGCGGCTCTGTCAACTTCTCAACACACCGGCGCAAGGCCTCGCGCTTGCTGTCAATCTCCTCGGCCATCTCGCCGCAAGTGTCCGCGAGCCGCCCGGCAACCTCAGGCGAGAGAAGATGCGCACTTTGTGCCTGGGACCTGTACGCCTCCTGCACGAGGCGGTGCGCCACACCTAACGCCCACGGTACGAAAGGCCTGACAGGGTCGTAGTCGGCATAACGCCGCCAAAGCACCAGCGCTGCCCCCTGCACAAGGTCATCCACATGGTCAATTGACAGGCCGCAGGAAAGCGCATACGCGCGAAGCTTCGGCTCCGCGCTTATGAATGAGCGCATGAATTCCTCATGAGACTTGGCCATACTCCGGCTCCCTTCATTAAGTATTGGCAGAAACTTCCCGGATTGCACACTCTTTTAGGAAAAAATCAGGGTTCATTTCCACCGCGCCACTGGCACCCAGTCTAAGTGAGAAGTGCATTTGACCTGCACAACCGACATTTTTTGCAAAAGTTTGGCATAATTCATGGTGCTCGATGGTATATACAGGCAGGGTTTATCGGTGGAGGTAAAGAAGATGATAAAGATAAGGCGAGTCCTTTTTGTTGTTCTGCTTCTGCTGCTGTTGGTTGTAAACATATCAGTCATAGTCGTCTGGGTCAGCACGGCGCACCTGTCCGCTCCAAGAGGCGCGGGCGATGTTGTGCGCCCAGTTGCCGGGCCGGGCGAGGCGGCGAATGCGCCGGCAGGTTCCGGCGGGTCAGACGAGGAAGCGCGTGAAGCTCAGCAGGGCTTGCCAAAAGAAGAAACCAGGACGGCAACAAAAGACAAGGGCGGGTTGCACCCGCCAGCGAGACAAGGAACCCAAGCCCTGGGAGGCGAGAACGGAAAAGATGCGAAGTTGGCGCTCAAGAAGCGAGTAGAGGAACTCCTTGAGGGAGAGCACGTGCCGCACCAGGTGCTTGTGCGCTTTGTGCCCGGCACAAGCGAGGAACAGATAGACAAAGTTTTGAACAAGGTGAGCCTGGTTAAAACCAGGCATCTGGGTCGCAGCGGGGATGCTCTTCAAGGTAAG
>CAYWBA010000446.1:0-2632 GCA_964455955.1 uncultured Planctomycetota bacterium
ACAAAGGGCAGCTTTCCCCGGCGGCCCAGTTCCTCGACAACCTCTTGAGCAATCCCCTCAAAAGAGAAGCCCACATAGCTGTCCAGCGTCGGCTTTATCATTTGTCTGACCACGTAGTCCTGCTCCCTGTTCTCGACATGCTTCACAGCGGGGCGAACGTACCTGAACCAGAACCTGAAGTAGTTGTCCCTCAGTTTGTAGATTCCCCTCCTTGATTTCTCTGGCTTCCGTTCCGTCACAGGAACCACGCGCTCTATCAGGTGCAGGTCGGACAGCACGGCCAAGTACTTGCTGACTACCCCCTTGCTCAGCCCGGTGTCGTTGACTATCTCCGAGTGCCTCGTGTTGCCCCTGGCTATCGAGGACAGTATGGAGAAATAAAAGCGCGGCTCCCTGACCTCGCCCCTCAGAAGGAACTCCACGTCCCTGAACAGGAAGGAATCCTCCCGAAGGACGTTCTCCCTGATGTTCTGCAGGATGTCCTTGCCGGAGTCGAACTCCGTCAGATACGCAGGCGTTCCCCCGAACACAGCGTAGGCCTGGACCGCCTGCTCCAGGTCCCTGCCCAGCAGCGGCAACGCCTGCCCGAAGGTAAAAGGCCTCAGGAGCAGTTGGCCTGTGCGCCTGCCGTACAGGGGCGATTTCCCTCCCAGCAGGCTCTCCATCATGCTCAGGCTCGAGCCGCAGAGTATCAGGAATATCTTGGTTTTCTTCAGCCGGTTGTCCCAGTACCCCTGCAGGATGGAGGGAAGGGTCCTGTTCTCTTGGACAAGGTAGGGGAATTCGTCAATGGCCAGGACAAGGCGCTCCTTCTCCGCCTTCTGCCCCAGGTAGGTGAAAAAGGAGTCCCAGTTGGTCAGCGGCTGTGCGGCCAGAACATCATCTTCGAAGAAGGCCGCCATCTCTTCCGAGAACATCCTCAATTGCAGCGCTTCCGACTGCTCCCGCGCAAGCAGCCTGAGACCGCGCTTGCCTTTCATGAAGCGCTCTATGAGCTCGCTCTTGCCCACGCGCCTTCTTCCATAGAGTATCAGAAACTCTGCGCGCCGGCTCCGGTACCTCTCTTCAAGGGCATCGAGTTCTCTTTCCCTGTTCACGAACATACAGGCATCTCCAGAGTAGTCTACTTTAACGTATACAATCTACCCTTTATAAATCTTTCTGTCAAGAAGAAAAATCGCAACGAGCGCTTCTGCCCTCTCTTCAAAGCAAGACTGTCCTCAAAGTAACAAGCGAATATCTTGGATAAGAAGAAGGTGATGTCTAATTCGGAACGTATAAACTTCGCAAGTATTGGAAGAGTCGTGGCTGAATTGACTATTGCCGACGTGACGTGCCCCCCTAAAACTGTACCAGTTGGAATGAGAGGATTCTCCGGGTAGAATAGAGCAGAAGGAGGATTTTCTTATGAAGAAGAAGAGGTACACGGAAGAACAGATCGTCGGCATCCTGAGAGAAGTTGATTCCGGGAAGTCCATAGCCGAGGTCTGCCGTTTCTACGGGGTAGGAGAGGCCACAGTGCACCGCTGGAGGAAGAAGTACGCTGGTATGGGGCTTTCGGATGTCAAACGCCTCAAGCAGCTCGAGGCTGAGAACGCCAAGCTTAAGAAGATAGTGGCGCAGCAGGCGCTTGACAAGCTGGCTCTGAAAGATTTGCTCTCAAAAAACTGGTAAGCCCTCCGGTGCGCAGGATTGCGGTGAAGGATCTGCGCAAGCGGAGGACACACTCGGAGCGCAGGGCGTGCAGGCTTGTTGGCATAGGCCGTTCAACATTTCGCTATGAGCCGGAGGGCGAGACAGAAGAGGAAGCCATTCTCAGGAGGCGGATAAGGGAGCTTGCGCATCGTCATAAGCGGTACGGGTGCCGGAGGATAACGGTGCTATTGCGCCGGGAGGGCTGGGAAGTGAACAAGAAGCGGGTGCATCGCATCTGGAAGGGAGAAGGGTTGCAGATACCGCGCAGGAGGCCCGGGAAGCGCAGGAAAGGCCCGAAGGGGGAAGTAGTGCGGAAGGCACAGTACAGGGACCACGTGTGGAGCTATGACTTTGTTGAGGACAGCACCGAGGGTGGAAGGAAGCTGCGGTTCCTTACGGTGGTGGATGAGTACACGCGTGAATGCCTGGCGATAGAGGTTGGTCTGTCATTTGGCGCCAGAGAGGTGATAGAGTGCCTGGAGTGGCTGTATCTGACCAGAGGCGTACCCGAGTATATCCGCAGCGACAACGGGCCGGAGCTTGTGGCGAAGGCGCTGCAGAAGTGGCTTGAAGAGAAGGGCTGCAAGACTATCTACATTAAGCCAGGCAGTCCGTGGGAGAACCCGTACATAGAGAGCTTCAACGGCAAGTTTCGGGACGAGTGTTTGAACATGGAGGTATTCAGGAAGGTTCGGGGGGCTCAGGTGGTTGTACAGGAATGGAGAAAGGAGTATAATGAATTCCGGCCGCACAGCGCGTTAGGGAACCTGACGCCGGCCGAGTTTGCGTCGTGTTCTGTAAGCTCCGCTTCGCCTACGGCTTCGCTCCGCTTACAGAACGCAAACCCTCTCATTGTAGTTGGTACATAAAACGGGGGTAGGCCACCCCCTTTAGTCAAAACAGACTATTCAATACAATGTTATGCTCATTGTGCATG
>CAYWBA010000447.1:0-2387 GCA_964455955.1 uncultured Planctomycetota bacterium
CAATTCTCTGGGAGCCGGACGAACCAGGGGAGGAAGCGCGTAGATATACTTACAGAGAGCTTTACACCGAGGTCTGCAAGTTTGCCAATGTCCTTCACAAACACGGTATCAAACGCGGGGACAGGGTTTGCATTTACTTGCCGATGATCCCCGAGCTGGCAATAGCGATGCTTGCGTGTGCCCGGATAGGCGCGATTCACAATGTAGTTTTCGGCGGCTTTTCGGCTGACTCGCTTCGCGAGCGTATTCTCGACAGCGAAGCCAAAATGCTTATTACGTCTAACGAAGGCCGGCGCGCGAGCCGCCGCATTCCCCTCAAGAAGAACGCTGACAAGTCGCTTGAGGGGGTTAAGTGCGTCGAGAATATGATTGTGGTTCGCCATACCGACGGCGAAGTGCCAATGATGGAGAGCAGGGACTACTGGTGGCACGAAGAGATGGCCAGCGCAGAGGAGACTTGCGAGTGCGAACATATGGAGAGTGAAGACACCCTCTTTATTCTCTATACATCCGGCTCAACAGGCAAGCCCAAAGGCGTACTTCACACGACCGGCGGGTATATGGTTTTCGTAAGCCACACCACGAGGCTCATATTCGACCTGAAGGACGAAGACATTTACTGGTGTACGGCTGACATTGGCTGGATTACAGGGCACTCCTACATTGTCTACGGCCCGCTTTCCAACGGATTTACCTCCGTCATGTTCGAGGGAGTGCCGACCTACCCGGATGCCGACAGGTTCTGGGCGGTCTGCGAGAAGCACAATGTGAATGTCTTCTACACGGCCCCGACCGCGATTCGCGCGCTCATGCGACAGGGCAACGAACTGGCAGACAAGCACCCGCTTGAAACTGTGCGTCTGCTGGGCACGGTGGGCGAGCCCATCAACCCGGAGGCATGGCTCTGGTATTATAAGCACATCGGCAAGTCCAGGTGCCCTATTGTGGACACCTGGTGGCAGACCGAGACCGGCGGCATCCTCATCACCCCGTTGCCCGGCGCGATGTCCATGAAGCCAGCCTCGGCAGCATTCCCATACTTTGGTATTGAGACCAAGGTGCTTGACCCCGAGGGGAAGGAAGTTGCAACGGGAGTATCCGGCGCACTGGTTATCTGCCGGCCGTGGCCTGCAATGCTTCGTACTATCTGGGGCGACCCGGAGCGCATGCAAAAGCAATACTTTGACATGTATCCCGGATATTACTTCACGGGTGATGGCTGCCGCATAGATGAGGAAGGTTTCCACTGGCTTCAAGGCAGGATTGACGATGTCATAAACATCTCCGGCCACCGCATGGGTACGGCGGAAGTGGAATCTGCCTTGGTTGACCACGAAACTGTTGCCGAATCCGCCGTTGTCGGATTCCCGCATGAAATCAAGGGTCAGGGCATCTATGCGTATGTCACTCTCATTCAAAGCGTAGAACCGACCGAAGAGCTCAAAAAGGAACTGGTAAAACACGTACGTAAACTTATCGGCCCCATAGCAACACCTGACTACATCCATTTTACGGATGCCCTGCCAAAGACTCGTTCAGGCAAAATCATGCGCCGTATACTGCGCAAAATAGCTGCAGATGAGGAAAGTTTCGGCGACACATCGACCTTGGCAGATCCAACGGTTGTGGAATGCCTTATTGTAGGCCACAAGGAACTTGCTGCGAAGAAGCTGTGAGGAAATATACTGGCTCCAGCAACAATAGCTTTGTTAGGTTTACCAGCGGAACGCAATTAAGGAAAATAAATGTGGCAGAAAACACAGAGCGAGCAAAAAAGACGACTACCATGATTACAGACACCACAGCGAACCCGGCGCCACTCGGGCTAATGGCATTCGGCATGACGACCGTGCTTCTAAACCTGCACAATGCGGGCTTGTGGACTCTTGATTCGACTGTTCTTGCAATGGGCATTTTCTATGGTGCGCTGGCCCAGATAATCGCTGCTATCTGTGAGTTTAAGAAAGGTAATACCTTCGGCATGACCGCCTTTGCCTCCTTTGGTCTATTCTGGCTGACTCTTGTATTTATATTCCTCACTGAGTCCCTCGGTCTTGGCGAGAAGTTTTTACCTTCAACCGGCGGGATGGCTGCTTATCTTATAATCTGGGGCTTCTTCACCTTTTTCATGTATATAGGAACCCTCCGCTTGAACCGCGGCCTCCAGGTGATATTTCTCTCACTCTCCATTCTTTTCTGGTTACTTGCGGCGCATAAGCTGATTGACCCCATAGACGATGTGGTGGTGATTGGCAAGATAGCCGGTGTAGAAGGCATCTTTTGTGGCGGGAGCGCCATTTATGTCGCCGTGGCAGAGATATGGAACGAGATATACGGTCACGCGGTACTCCCGCTTGGGCCCTACAAAAAGACAACAGTATAGGTAT
>CAYWBA010000447.1:2397-2628 GCA_964455955.1 uncultured Planctomycetota bacterium
AAAATGAGTGTGAGCAGTAAGCGAGCTTTCCGCTTTGTAGAAAGCGCTTCGTGCAAAGAGGAGAAGAAGCAGGAAACATATACGCCAAACTGCCCAAATCTTCCTGCTTCTCTCCCATTAATAACACGGCCTTATATGTAGGCAGAAATAGGGTGCCGATATGATAGAGTAGGTAAAGCAGTAAGAAGAAGGGCTGCGCAATGCGCAAGAAAAGCATACTTGTAGTTGAAG
>CAYWBA010000448.1:0-2620 GCA_964455955.1 uncultured Planctomycetota bacterium
GAAAATTTTGAATTATGAACTGCAATTATCAATTTTGCTTTTTGCATTTTGAATTGCCACAGAGAAGAATTTACCGCGGAGACCGCTGAGAACGCAGAGGGAAGAAAAGAGGAGAAATCAATTATGGTTTTAAGAAAAGAAAGAAAAAGGTTCTTTTCTCCGCGCTCTCTGCGAACTATGCGGTGAGTGGGGGAGGTAGCGTGAGCGTTGTAAAAGTCTTATCCGGTATAGCTTCTGCTGCCGTCATCTTTCTGGCACTCGGCGTGGATTACTTTCTGCTTGGAAGCGTCAACGCGCGCACATCGGAATACGTGGCCTCACCCTGGGCCTTCAGCATCCTGATATTCTGCATACTGGTCGTGGCGCAGTACGAGTTTTACTCAATGGCCCGCCGCCGTGGTATCTACGCACTGATAGTTCTTGAACTCCTGCTCGGCGCGGTTTACCTCGCCTTCTCCTTCATCGGGCCCTACAGCACAACATCCTTGTCCGTTTCCTCCTATAGTTCGCTTGAGTGGTGGATGGGAGTGGAGCTTTACTGGGAACAGCTTTGCGGCTTCATACTTGTGATTGCGACAATGGCGCCGCTTATGTATTTTCTCGCCGTAGGGCGCTCGCACTCGTTTGAATCGTCCATGGCCTCAATTTTCGGACTTATCTACGTCATTGTCCTTGGAAGCTACATACTGAAAATAAGGTTCCAGGGAATCGAGTACGCCCTTCTCTTTGTCTGCACTGCCAAGGCAAACGACATCGCAGGCTATCTGCTCGGCTCGACGCTCGGCCGGCACAAGATGCACCGTGAAAGCCCGAACAAAAGCATCGAGGGTTCTATCGCCGGAATCATAGTCGGGACCCTGATAGCTGTTCTCGTAGCTAGGCTTCTTATCCCCGAACCCTTCTCCCTGACCCTCGCGCTGATATATGGAGTCGTCATATCCATCACGGCCCAGCTCGGAGACCTCGGCGAATCAATGATAAAGAGGCGCTGCAACACGAAGGATTCAGGCAATGTGATACCAGGCTCGGGTGGAATGCTCGACTTCGTGGACTGCCTGCTGTTCTCCGCGCCTGTCGCGTACTACTTTGTAGAATTTGTAGCACGCTGAAAGCTTTTTTGGGAACATATCAGCCCCCTAAACCGTATAATCTTAAGAAAGCTCTTACAGGAGGTAAATTTATGCGTATACCTGTCCTTTCCATTGTGTTTGTCCTTTGTTTTTTTGTGGCAGTTTTTTCTGGCAGCTTACTCCTTGCAGACGTGGTGCACACGACTGATGGCCGCAAGCTGGTCGGCAAGATTGTGGAAGAAAACGACGATTACGTTGTGCTGAGGGGAAAGTACGGCGACACAGAAATCAGCCGTGATGACATAGACCGAATAGAATACGGCCCTGTGGAAGAGGAAGAGAAGAAAGAAGAACAGAAAAAGGAGGAGAAGAAAGAACAGAAGCCCGCTCCTCCAAAGAAAAAGCCTCCCCGCAAGACCAAACGCAAGGTTGACCTTGACGCCCTTGTTGAACGTGCCGCCAAGGGCAGTGCCTCGGCCACGCAGAAGCTCAAAGAAGCCAAGCGGGCAGCGCTGGTGCCGCTGGCAAAGAAAATAGAAGAGCTTGATGGAGAAGAGAAGGGGCGTCTTGAAAAGCTAAGAGACGAAATAGACCGGGAAACCCAGGCGGAAAAGGAGCAGGCTGAGAAACTGCGCCGCGAAGCCCTGGACATGCTCAAGCAGTGCGAATCCATGTCCAAGGACGCAGGTTCAATGTCCAAGGAGGAGCTTCAGCGCAAGGCCCTCGGATTAATGAGAACGGCGGCTGAAAAACTTACTCAGGCTTTTGAGCTTGACCCCGCAAGTGAAAAAATCGCGAAAAGCATAACAGGGTTAGGAACCGTCTTCTACAAGGCCAAGCGGTACTCCGACGCAATTCCCCTGCTGGAGATTGCGCTATCCCGAAAACCCGACAACAAGAACATCCTGCAGTGCCTTGCCTCAAGTTACATGAACCTCAAAAAATTCAAAGAAGCAAGAAAGCTGCTCAAGAAGGTGCTTGAAAGAGACCCTGACAACGCCACCGCGTACGCCAACCTCGGCGTGGCTGACCTTTCGCAGTCAAAGTTTGACAAAGCTATTAAGAACTTTGAGAAGGCAATATCACTCGGCATGAACCATGCAAGCGTGTACCACAACCTCGCTGTCGCGTACAAGCACATGAAGAACTGGGACAAAGCAATTGAGAACTTCGAGAAATGTCTCCAAAAAGACCCGAAAGACGGCAATGCCCTGCTTGAGCTCGGCTCAGCCTACACTAAGGTTGGCAAGTATGACAAGGCAATAGAGGCGTACGAGAAGTTCTGCAAACTCTATCCCGATAGCAAGCAGGCCAAGCAACTCGAGAAAATAATAAAGAAACTCAAGAAAACCTCAAAAAAATAGAAACGGCAAAGAGTTTTGGTTAAGAGTCTATCTCAAAACCTCGCGTGGTCGTGTTGCGAGCGCCAGGGGTCTGGATACAAGGAGCAACGACGAAATCGTACCAAGTGGATACCTTGAGGAGGCGCGACGCAGTAGACAGGCCCCTGCCGCCGCAACCCGCAAGGGCTGGGCCGATGAGCGTCGCAT
>CAYWBA010000449.1:0-2617 GCA_964455955.1 uncultured Planctomycetota bacterium
GAGGTCGAGGAAAAGGCGGTTGTGCTGGAAGAGCCGATAAAGGAGCTTGGAATCTTCGAGATAAAGATTCACCTTGCGCCCGACCTTGATGCTGTTACCAAACTCTGGGTTGTTGAAGAAGAATAATCCCGGCCGGACCACTTAACTCAGAGAACAGGAGGCAGTAGAACAGTTGAGCGATGAATATCTCCTACTTGTCATGTTCCCTGTTCAACTTTCTTGAAAATCGGAGATTTTCATGGGACAGACCATGCCGAAAGCGAAATCCATCCGCTCCAGGAGGAGCAAGACCAGGGCCCGTGGGACGGGTGCTTTTGACCGGGGGCTCCCTCAGAGCCTGGAGACCGAAGCTGCATTGCTCGGGTCAATACTTTTCGACCACAGGGTGTTGGTGGAAGTTGCTGATACGGTAGCTCCCGAGCACTTCTACGTGCCCGCCAACCAGGCTGTGGCACAGGCGATATGGGACCTCTGGAGCGAAAATGAACCGGTTGATGCTGCTGTAATTTACGAACTGCTTTGCAAAAGGAAGCAGGATGAACTGATAGGCGGGCATGAAGGCCTTATGCGGCTCGCCGATTCCGTGCCTGAGGCAAGCCATGCAGCGTACTACGCCAGCATTGTCAAGGGAAAGGCGGTGTTGCGCAACCTCATTACCGCCTGCCAGGAGAGTATCGCGGAAGCGTATGAAGCTTCAGAAGAGGTGGATACGATTCTGGACCGGAGCGAGGGCAGGATGTTCCAGGTCGCGCACCAGTCATCTACTGCCGCCGCCGCCGAGATTGGTTCCGTGCTGCGCGATGTGATGAAGATAATTGACGAAACGCCGCACGAACGCCTTGTTACAGGTTTGGCCACCGGTTACTACGAGCTTGACGAGATGACCAGCGGGCTTCAGAACAGCGAGCTCATCGTGCTTGCCGCAAGGCCGTCCATGGGCAAGACAACACTTGCCCTGAATATCGCCGAGCATATCGCACTCGAAGAAAAAAAGCCTGTTGTTGTATTCAGTCTCGAAACCTCTGCCGAGCGCATTGCGCGCAACATGCTTTGTGCACACGCGGGTATCAATGCGCACAAGCTGCGAACCGGCTACCTCCCGAGCGAGGAGTACCGCAAACTGAACATGGCCGTTGGGGCGCTTTCTGAAGCGAAGATTTATATAGATGACTCCGCGACACTAACGCCGTTTCAGTTAAAGGCAAAAGCGCGGCGGCTCAAGGCGAAGCACGACATCCGCTTTGTCATTGTTGACTACCTGCAGCTTATGGATAGCCCGAAGGCAGAAAGCCGGCAAATGGAGATTACTTATATTTCAAGGCAGCTCAAGGCTCTTGCCAAGGAACTTAATATTCCTGTCTTGGCAGTGTCGCAGCTCAGCCGGGCTGTCGAATCGCGGGAAGGAAATCGCCCGAGACTAAGCGACCTGCGCGAGTCGGGTGCAATCGAACAGGATGCTGACCTTGTCATGATGCTGTACCGGGCTGATTACTACCAGCCTGACAGAAGCCGCCACAATGGCGAGGCGGAAGTGATAATTGCCAAGCAGCGTAACGGGCCTACGGGAACGATTAAGCTGGGTTTCTTTAAGGAGTATTTACGCTTCGGGCCTTTGGCCAAGGACTCTGGGACCTCTCAATACGAGGAGGAAGCGGTTGGGTTCTGAAAGCCGAGCTTATCTCAATCTCAAGGGAGTAAGTTGACAAGGGAACGGGTACAAGTTTATTGCTTCTGCAGCCGCGGCGCAGTTTTCTTCCTTCTTTGTTCTGTCGTTCTGTTTTTTCCTTTTTCTGTCTTCGCACAGGACCCTGACAGCTTCAAGGACAAACTGGTACGCGAAATTGCCGTGAACGTGAAGTCCCCTTCCGGTGCTCCCGCACTTGCGAAGATAAGCGAAAAAGAGAGAAAAGATGTCCTGCGCCTCCTGCGGGCAAACATGAAAACTTGCGTTGGTAAGCCCTATTCACCGGAAGTGCTTGACAGGGACATCAAACGGGTAGTGGCGCTGGGCAAGTTCTGGCTGAACGCCAAGCTGAAGCCGGTACCGGACGGTGTCAGGATTGAACTGGAAGCGACTATCCGTCCCAATGTAAAGACAATCGAGTTTGTCACAGCGAAAGGTGCCCCAATCAGCATGGGGGAGGAGTTGCTGTCGGAACTCCTTACGCAAGAGGGTCGTTACTTCAGCAAGTACTTCCTCACCTACGACTGCAAGACGCTCCAGCAGCATTACAAGTCGCTGGGCCATGCTTTTGTCAGCATCAAGAGCAGCTTCGAGTACACTGCCGGGGGTATCAAAGTGGCCTTTACAATTGACCCGGGGCCGGCAGTTTATGTGCGCTCGGTGGAGTTCGAAGGAAACAAATTTTTCACAGACAAGCAACTCTACAAAAAGACAACCACCCGCGTGCAGACCTGGTGGCGCAGGCGGTGGTTTGTGCCGGACAGATATTTTGTCCGCGCCACTCTCGAAGAGGATATGAAAACTATACTTGCATCCTATCGCGGGGAAGGTTTCCTTGATGCGCGCGTCCAGCTCAAACAGCTCAAACTCACCCCAGACAAGAGATGGGCGTACATCACTATTGAGGTAGCCCAAGGGCCAAGATACGAGGTG
>CAYWBA010000450.1:0-2609 GCA_964455955.1 uncultured Planctomycetota bacterium
TCTACTGTTCTACTAACTCAAAGAACAGGAGAACAGGTGAACAGGAGAACTGCTTTGCCCAGGGGGAATTTGAGTGAGTGCCACATCCATGCATGTGATTCAGGTCAAGACTTCAGGGCATGTAGAGCTTGTAGACATGACTAACCTGGTGCAGGCCGCCGTTAGCAAGAGCGGGCTTGAAGATGGGGCGTGTCTCGTGTATGTGCCCCATACTACCGCCGGGGTTATCATCAATGAAAACGCAGACCCCTCGGTGCGAAGAGACATAATAATGACTCTTGGCAAGCTGGTGCCGGACGACCTTCCATACACGCACGCCGAGGGCAACTCGCCGGGCCATGTGAAGTCCAGCATTGTCGGTTGTTCGGTGCACATACCGGTCAAGAGCGGCCGCCTGGCTCTGGGGACCTGGCAGGGCATCTACTTTTGTGAGTTCGACGGTCCGCGCTCACGGCAAGTGTGGGTACAGTCCCTTAGAGCAAGGTAGACTGCTGCTTCCTGCGAGAATAATTCTTGCGCTCTGTGCGCACCAATCCAACTGCTTTTGAAGGGGCGTCGTTTTTACTTGGGCTTGACAGCGAAGCAAGCGCGTGTTAAAATATGACCTTGGCGACCTTTCAGACCTAACTAACTGCGATACAAGAGGATACGCCATGAAGACCGGCGATTTTGTTCACCTTCATGTGCACAGCGATTTCAGTCTTCTTGACGGCGCGGCCACCACCAGCTTGCTTGTGAGCAAGGCGAAAGAATACGCAATGAAAGCGCTGGCGCTGACTGATCACGGCAACATGTTCGGGACAATAGACTTTTACCGGGAAGCCATGTCTGCTGGCGTAAAGCCCATAATCGGCTGTGAGGTCTATGTCGCCCCTGACTCGCGTTTCGACAAAAAAACTGCCTCTCGTTACCACCTCACGGTTCTTGCGAGAAACAACACAGGCTACAAAAACCTCCTTAAACTCGCCTCGACTGCTTACATAGACGGCTTTTACTACAAGCCCCGGGTTGACAAGGAAGTGCTTCGTGAGTGTTGCGAGGGGCTTGTGATACTTTCAGGTTGCCTTTCAAGCGAGCTGAGCCAGCGGCTGGTAGTGGATGACTACGAAGGCGCAAAGCGGGTTGCACAGGAGTACCGTGACATAGCCGAACCCGAGATGTACTATCTTGAACTCCAGGACCACGGGCTCGAAGACCAGAAAAAAGTTCTGAAAGGCAAGGTCAGGCTGAGCGAGGAACTCGGGATTCCTCTGGTGGTTACAAACGACATCCATTATGTCAACAAAGACGACGCCTTTGCCCAGGAAGTACTGCTTTGCATTCAGACCAACAAGAAGCTGGAAGACCCGGACCGGATGAGGCTCAAGACAAACGAGTTCTACTTCAAGTCTCAGGCCGAAATGGCGCAGCTTTTCAGCCAGTTCCCCGGCGCACTCGCCAACTCACTCAAAATTGCTGAGATGTGCAATGTGGAGATTCCTTTTGGCAAGCGCCACCTCCCCGGATTCAAAGACCCTGAGGTCGGCGACAAAGTGGCCTTTTTCAAAGAACTTTGTTACTCCGGCGCAAGGCGGTGTTACGAAGACTTTGATACAAACGAGGAGGCGAAAGAACGGCTTGAACATGAGATAAAGGTCATAATGGATATGGGATTTGTTTCCTACTTCCTGATAGTCTGGGACTTTATTCGCTATGCAAGGGAACGTGGGATAGCGGTCGGGCCTGGCAGAGGGTCTGCAGCCGGCTCGATTGTAGCGTACTGCCTCGGTATTACAGGCATTGACCCGCTGAAGTATAAGCTTCTTTTTGAGCGTTTCTTGAACGCGGAGCGCGTTTCAATGCCTGATATTGATGTAGACTTTGCCCCTGCCGGGCGGGAAGAGGTTATAAATTACGTAAAGGAACGTTACGGACACGAGAATGTGGCACAGATAATCACCTTCGGCACAATGGCTGCGCGGGGCGTGGTTAGAGATGTAGGCAGAGTGCTCAATATCCCACTTTCGGATATCGATGTGCTTGCCAAGAAGATTCCACCAGGAATGAAGCTGCGTCAGGCTGTGGAAAGCGACCCGGTACTTAAGAGTTCTTACGAAACCGATGACACTTACCGCAATCTCTTTGACATATGCTTTAGGCTGGAGGGGATGCATAGGCATGCCTCCACACACGCGGCAGGTGTCGTAGTAAGTGACCAGCCGCTGGTAAACTATGTCCCCCTCTACCAGTCCAATGATGATATCTCCACCCAGTTCAGCATGAACGAGCTTGAGGCGCTCGGGCTTATGAAGATGGATTTCCTGGGCCTGATAACCCTTACTGTCCTGGAGGATACCCTTCGCAATATCGAAGAGTCGGGACTCGAGCCTCCTGACCTGTCAAAGGTGCCGCTGGACGACCGCAAGACCTACAAGGTGCTGAGCCGCGGGGAGGGTAAGGGAATATTCCAGCTTGAGTCGGAGGGGATGTGCGAACTTCTTTCCCGCCTCAAACCTGACAACTTTAACGACCTTATTGCAGTAATCGCGTTGTACAGACCAGGCCCGCTTGGCAAAGGCATGGTTGAGTCCTATATCTTGCGCAGGCAGGGTAAGCAGGAAGTTAAGCAC
>CAYWBA010000451.1:0-2607 GCA_964455955.1 uncultured Planctomycetota bacterium
TGACACAAAGGCCAAGTGTTATTCTCGGATTTGATGGGATTATTATTTCCATAGTATTGACATCCACAAGATTCCCGATTTGGGGAATTATCATGGTATCTGTGGCGTTGTTCCTGTCGTTTGTCTTGTCACTGCTGGCGTTTCGGGTTCGGGAGTACAGAAGCGACCCCGATGTGCGAAACCTTGTCAAACACTACCAAGATGTGGAAGATGAGACTTTGGTTACACAACTGATAGACAATACTGTAGATTCTTTGGAAGAAAACGAGCGGCTTCTTCATACCAAGGCACAGAAAGTTAATTGGTCTATGTGGATGCTGCTTGTGGGGCTAATCTTGACATTGCTTACAGGTATCATTCAGGGAGGATAAAATGGCTGAGGAAAAGAAGGAAACTCCCAAATTAGAGAGTGAGAATTCTGAAGATGATTCGAAGAAAAAGGGTGTCATTGGAACTGTAGACCCCAGGCTGGTGCGCAGATTAGAAAGAGCGGCCAAGCCCGCCGACAAAGACACAAAGCTCGGCAAGAAGCAGGAATAGTCACAACGTCCTCATTCCTGCTGTCTCGATTATTTCTACCTCGCACCCTCCGCGTCTCCGCGGTGAGAAATCTTCCACACTATTATACGCACGAGAACCGGAAATGTTAGCAGAAATCCGGAAAAACCCAGGGTTCAGGTTCGCAAGCGACAATCTATGGTGGCCGGTGTTCGTATACGCCGATGTCGACTGTGCCGTTCACTATGCGGGGCTTACAATCGAGATCGGTAGTGACCTTCTTCGAGATATGAGCATTGTTACCCTTGTCTATGCAGGGGGAACCAGGCTGCAGGCGATAATTCCCTTTGGCAGAATCGACAAACTTCGGGTCAGCGTGAATGCAGTTGCTGCTTTCCTTTATAATGCCATCGCCGATGAAACGTTTGGGATCCTGCGTAGCGTCGGGAAGGTCACAGGAGTTTAGCATTAGACTCGTGTTACCGGACGACCCGATTTGGCTCCCCTGGCTTGCGCTGTTGCCCCAGAGTATAGTGTTATCTACTATGGGAGTCGAGCGGTGGCAGAAAATACCGCCTCCATACGTCCCCGCTTTGTTGTCAGCTACAGTACAGTTGATTACCCAGGGGCTGGAGTTTACGCAGTAAAGACCGCCGCCTGCATCGTTGTCTGCCGAGTTGTTTGTTAAAGTGCAGTTGCTAATCGTAATATCTGACTGGTTGCAGTAAATGGCACCACCGGCATAGCTTGCCGTGTTCTCCGTTATGATACAGTTGATTATGGATGGGCTGGAGTTGGCGCAGCGAATGCCGCCGCCGTCGGTGTCCACGCTGCCGTTCTGGATGGTGAAGCCATGAACAACGGAACTGAGGCTTTCGCTGGAGCGGAAGTAGAAACCGCGGCCTGATTTTTCGCAGTCAATTATGCATTTAGCAGGACCACTTTCAGATTCGAGTATTATTGCCTTGCCCTTGAAATCAATGTCTCTGTTGCCTTTCCCTGTATATTTTCCGTTAGCAACAAGTATGGTATCACCATCTGATGCGCGGGCTATTGCCTCTTGAATTGTCGTGAAATCAGCAGGAACACGCAAGACAATCTTCTTCGCATCTTGCGCCTCCTCAGGCAGCTTGGGTTGCTCGGGTATGGTTTCGCCTGGAACAGGTTCTCGTGTTTTGTCCGCAGACAACCCTGGTTTTCCTGTCCTCTTCGGTAGCAGCAGCCCCGGAAGGTCGGCGAATACTACTATCCCCGCAATCAGGCAGACCAACAAAGCAGCAACTCGCAGACGCGTTCTTGAGCTATTTGCCGCTGGTAAAGATTTTTGGCCTAAGGAAGCGAAATATTCCCTTTGGCGCTCGTTCATAACCTGTTCAGGTACTTGTGCGTACAGGTGCATTGCCATCCGCCAACTGGTTGCTTTATAGGCGGCATCACCCTCTTTCAGCACTTCCCGCCAATGCTCACTTTGAACATCATTTACTTGCTGCGAAGGTTGTTCAGGGTGTTCCTCCCTTTTTTTCTTCCAGGATAGCGAGGGGTCGCCCGGCCCTTCGGCGAGAATCACCTGAGCAGGCTTTTTGGCAGACTGAGGGGATTGAACTTTTTCTTCGACCAGGGCTGATGGTGGCGGCACTTTGAGTATTGCAAGGGTGAGGGCTTTGTAGAATACGCGGGCTGTGCTGGGCCGCTTGTTGGCATCCTTGGAGAGCGTGTTCAAGATTACATGGTTGACTGGTTCCGGGATACCTATAATTGGCGGCGGCTCCTTGAACCGTATCTGGGCGAGGATGTCACCCTTGTAAAAGGGCGGGTGGCCTGCAAGGAGTTCATAGGCGAGTGCGCCAAGGGAGTATATGTCGGAATGGACAGTCAGGTGCTCGCCCATTATATGCTCGGGCGCCATGTATAAAGGTGTGCCTGCGACTGTCTTTTGGGAAAGCCGGGTCATGGATTCGCGCATCCGGCGGGCGATGCCGAAGTCTGTTATTTTCACTTCACCTTTTGAAGTCATCATTATGTTTGCCGGTTTGAGGTCGCGGTGCAGCACGTGCTTTGAGTGGGCATAATCAAGTCCTTCGCAAATAGCCTTGATTATTGGAAGCATAT
>CAYWBA010000452.1:0-2588 GCA_964455955.1 uncultured Planctomycetota bacterium
TCGCACACGATAGAGAACATCCCCTCTTTTCCCCGCGGACTCGCGGAGACTTCTTGCATCCTGCGCCTGATTCCTGGCCCGGAGCTGGCACAGCGTCAAAGACAGAACGGGGTTTGCGCCACGTGCAAAATGGCCGGAAACGCCCTAACTCTTGACGTTCTCGATGGTTACGCGAGTGCCGCGGCGCTCGCGCAGACAAGAACCTGCGAGTTTACTGGAGCGGTGTGAGCCTGGCATCCCCCATTTGAGGGTAATTGAGGGTTTCTCCAGGGTCTGTCAGGGGCTGAGGGTATGTAGAGAGTCTGTGGCGAGTCTGTGGAGAGGACTGTCGAAAGGCTGCGCGAGAGGCTGTAAATCCTTCCGCGAGAGCTACGGAGCGCATCGCGCGGAAAGCCGCACCCCGTGCGCCTCAGGGCGCGATGGGCGTTTTGGATACCAAGAGGTCTGCAAAGAGTCTGTCGAGAGGTCTGCGCGGAGTTCGTCGAAAGGTCTGTCGCGAGCGTGTCGAAAGGTCTCCGCGCCTCTGAGAGAGTCTTCACACAGTCTCCACAGAGCTCCCACACAGTGGGAGGCCTGGTGTTGCTGGTGCGTGTACAGTGGAACCTTGGCACGGGGGTGCCCACCATGCAGGCCCACAGCGGAAACAGGCCGATTCAGAGGCCACATCACCAGAAATGTCGGCACTTGGGCGCCCTGTGCGCACCCGGGGCGCGATGACGCGCCGTTCCTGGCACCGGTGCGGCGCCCAGTACGGCCTGAGGACGCGCTCCTGGGAGACCTGTCGCGGCGCTTCTGCTTGCTTTTCTACCCCTTCCCCTTTTCCCCGTTAGAAAATCCTGCTCGCCAGAGGCTTGGCTGCACCAAAATTATGACGCGACCAGATCTGAACCGCCGTTTTTGAATGACACAGACACGTTCGACAGATTCTGTGGCAGGAAAGAAGTTGCGACATGCCTTACATGCGACTACAATTGGTTTGAGCCTGTAGGAATAAAGGTTATCCAGAAACGAGATAATAGGCGTTTCAAGCAGTGGGAGAGGCGGAACGCTCGCCTTCTTTTTCTCCGCTGTTTGGCCGCAGGCATCGTTCGCCAGGAAAGGAGTTACGAATGAGTGAACTCAGCTGGAAAGAGGCAATCATCAGAGTCTTGACCACGGCAGCGGAACCGATGCATTACGCTGAGATCAGCGATGCAATCGCTGAGAAGGGCCTAAGGACTAATTTCGGTGCTACACCCGCCAACACTATTATTTGTACCATACTTTCTTCAATTGAAAAAGACGGTGAGCGTTCCCCTTTCGTTAAAGTCAGCAAAGGCCATTATGCACTCAAAGAGAAATCACTTATTCCTGGCGGAGATGAACCGGAAGTGGAGCCTGGAGACGAGACTGATGAAACTGGTCTCATCAAAGCCTTCGGGATGTACTGGCGTCGTGACAAAGTTCTGTGGACATCTACTCCTCAGCTTCTCGGACAGCAACAACCTGGAAGTGCTCCTGTAGATTTTGCAAGTGAAAAGGGCGTGTACCTCCTCTACGACGGACGGGAGGTTGTGTATGTCGGGCGAATTACAAAGGATCACCTTGGTAATCGGTTGAAATACCACACTATCGACCGTTTGAACGGGCGATGGGACCGCTTTTCTTGGTTCGGGGTGTACGCCGTGACGGAGGATGGTCGCATTTCGACAACCACAGATGACTCTTTTTCGCTCGAGAACCTCATAGTGACAATGGAAGCACTCCTAATAGAGGGCCTCGAGCCACCTCAAAATCGTAAGCGGGGAGACGAATTTCGTGCTGTAGAGTACCTCCAAGTTGAGGATCCCGAAATACAGAAAACCCAGATTGTTCAGTTGATGGACGAATTGAAGAAGAAACTCTGAATGGACACACATGCATAACCAGTGCGGTTAGTCCGCGCACACTGTGTTGGAACCTTCTAAACGATTTGTGTTGAGCGGATACGTCCAGACCTGAACAGCCCTCCGAAAAATTTGTGGTGTTTCTCCAGAAAGCCCTTGCCTTCCAGGCGATCCCACCGCTCCCTGTGTCGTGCAAGCAACGTGTTGTCTTGAAGGAGGGTTGGACGATGAGGTTCAATACGATTGAAGAGAGGGCAGGCGCCCAGCACCTTGCCGCGCGGTGGCTGCCGGAGTTTCTCTCGAAGGTAGAGGCAGGTCTGCGCGATATGGGCGCCATGCCTAGGGGGAGCATCCTGGAGAACGAGCCGGGAGAAATCACGGACCCGGCGATAGCAGTTTGCGTGGTTCGTGGCAGAAGGCTGATGGAGCTGCGGTTCAAGAAAGCGTTCGAGGTGTTCCTGGCAGTGGACCGCGAGGCGGAGCCGCCGCATCTTGACGGGCGCCTCTTCTATGAACCGTATGCCGAGGAGAAGCTCGACAAGATACTCGCCGGCAGGCTGGCAATCGTGCGAGCTTTTGCGAGAAGCCGAAGCCACAGGGACTTCATGCGCCGGGCGCAGGGGCTTGTCTCGGAGTTCGACCATATCAGGGTCTGGGGGTTCCGGGAGCGAAGTCGCCACTCTTCCAACAGTGCACGGAGGAAAAACTGAACGTGACCATCTG
>CAYWBA010000453.1:0-2555 GCA_964455955.1 uncultured Planctomycetota bacterium
CAAGATAGACAGGGCCAGCTTCAAGCCGGAGGATTTGAAGCCGGCAGTTGAGGCAATCGAAGCTGGCAAGCTTGTCGTCTTCCCCACCGAGACAGTCTACGGCATTGCCGCCGATGCGACCAATGAGCAGGCAATCAAGAACCTTGCAAAGCTCAAGTCAAGGCCGCCTGAGAAGCCCTTCACGCTGCACATAGGCGAGCTCTCAGAGCTGCGCGAGCACGTAGGCAGCATCTCGCCCATGGGCCGGTTCCTTGTCAAGAAATACTGGCCCGGGCCGCTGACAATAGTCTTCCCGCCGCCTTCAAGCCGCGCGCGGAAACTGCAAATGCCCAGGCTCAAAAAACTCGGGCTTGGCGTGCGCTACCCTTCGGACCCCGTCGCGCAGGCGCTTATCCAGGCGGCCGAGGTGCCCCTCGTTGCACCAAGCGCCAACCTCGAAGGCGCACCGCCCGCAATTACCGGTGAGCAGGCGCTCGAACAGCTTGGCGGCCGCGTCGCCTTCCTGGTCGATGCCGGGCCTACCGCACTAAGGAAGCCTTCCACAGTGGTGCGGGCGGGAAAGCGGCAACTGGATGTCCTCAGAGAAGGAGCAATCCCCGCATCAGAGTTGCAGGCCCTGAGACTGCGGACAATCCTGTTCGTCTGCACAGGCAATTCCTGCAGAAGCCCCATGGCTGAAGCGCTTGCCAAGATGGCGCTTGCCTCAAAGCTCGGCGTGAGTGTCGAAGAGCTTGAAGGCATGGGCTTTCAAATATTCAGCGCAGGCACTGCGGCCTTCAGCGGCGCTAGGGCGAGCGCAGAGGCGGCGCAGGCCATGCACGAAAGAGGCTTCGACCTCTCGCGCCACGTCTCAAAAGAAGTGACCGCAGATATGGTGGAAGATGCAGACATGGTGCTTGTCATGAGCCAGCACCACATGGAAACGATACGAAACATCTCACCGAAGCATGCGCGAAAGGTGCACCTGCTCTGCCCCGGCGGGGTGGCAGACCCGATAGGCCAGCCAGTTGAAGTCTACCGGGAAACCGCCGACAGGATAGAAAAGTGCCTCCAGGGATTTCTCGAACAGTTTATCTCAGGTAACAAGGAGAGCGGAAAATGAAAATCGCACTGGGAAGCGACCATGCCGGCTACGAGGTGAAAGAAAAGCTCAAAACCATCCTGAGCTCGCTCGGCCACGAGTGGATTGACAAGGGGACCGGTTCCGCCGAGTCCTGCGATTACCCGGACTTCGCCGCTGCGGTGGCCAAATCAGTCGCAGGCGGCGAGGCCGAAAGCGGGATACTTATCTGCGGGGCCGGTATCGGCATGTCCATGGCAGCCAACAAGGTGCCCGGCATAAGGGCAGCCAAGGTCTGCAGCGAAGAGGAGGCACGCCTGAGCAGGCAGCACAATAACGCAAACGTGCTCTGCCTTGGAGCGCGGACGCAGGACTACGAGACCCGGATTGTGCCGATAGTCAAAACATGGCTTACAGCCAGTTTCGAAGGCGGCCGACACGCACAAAGAGTGGACAAAATAACAAATATCGAAAAAGAACCCCGCGCCTGACCGGCTGGAAATTAGCGGTTAGTTACAGAATTCTAAAACCTTTTTGAACTATTCGTTGTCCTTGGTTGCAGAGAAGGGACGACAGGTTGGATGTTGAAAGCCTTTACAGAGAATATGGAAAGGCGTTGTTTGGATACCTTGTTGCACAGACGGGGGATTACGCATCGGCGGAAGACATCTTTCAGGAGACTTTCCTGCGCATGCAGCGCTACGGCAAATCGTTCAGCGGCGCAGGCAGCGCGAAGAACTACCTCTTCCAGGCCGCGCGGAACGTCTTCCACGACTGGCTCAGGCAGCGCAAAACAGCAGGAGAAGAGATGCTCGAAGGCGTAGCAGCCAACAGCGACCCGGCAGTGGCGGTTGAGCGCGAGAACCTGCGCATAGCCGTCGCCGCCTGCGTGCGCGGCCTGCCTGAAAAGGAGCGCGAAGTTCTTCTCCTGAGGGAGTATGAGAACCTGAAAGTGTACCAGATAGCGAAGCATTTAAGCATACCCGAAGGGACGGTGAAGACGAGGCTGCGCAGGGCACTGCAGATGCTGAAGAGGCGGCTGCAAAGCGCTGCAATTCTGGAGCGGGTGTAAATATGGAATGCGGCCAAATCAAAGAACTGCTTGTGGATTACATATACGGCGAGCTGACCGATGAGGAACGTGAAATGGTTGAGTCGCACCTGAAAGGCTGCGGGAACTGCACCGGCGAACTTGTGCAGCTTCGGAAGACCCGCAGCGCGCTGGCGCTCCTGGGTTCGCAAGCGCCCGCGCTCAAAGTACTGAAACCGGCGGCGCGGAAACGCCCCTCGCTCAGACGCGCAATCACATGGGCTTCTGCCGCCGTTGCATCCGCAGTGCTGATACTCATTCTCATGCCGCAGACGCGGGAAATAACCGTGCCCATACCTGATTTCATAACGCCTGCCTACGCCGCACCGGAGGTTGAGCGCAAATACGTCGCACTGACAGTATATAACGGCGGGTTCGGCGTTGTGCGCGATGGGAGAATCGTGC
>CAYWBA010000454.1:0-762 GCA_964455955.1 uncultured Planctomycetota bacterium
TTTGCTCCTCCATGTGCCTACGAAGGTCCAAGCACAAGCTCTTGAAGTATGATGGTCCTTGCTTGGCGACTTTGCTCAGCCAATCAGCAACATCCTGCCAACTGACATATTGGAGGCCTCGCGGATTTTTCCCTTGCGGGGCTCCTGGCAACCCCGACAGGATTACACGCCACTTGGCATCGTACTTGGTGACCTGTTCCGTCGGGTCTAACGCTCCGAGTTTCGCCTCGATGACGCAAATCCCCTTGTCCGTCCCTATCGCAATATCTGTTCGACCTTCCTTTTCGGTATTCTCAAGGGAGACCGAGGTAATGCGGCCATCCAATCCAAAAAGAGGAAGGAAGGCATCAGGGCGCAAAGCTATGAGATAACCCAAGAAAGCTGTGACTCGCGTTTCCCTTGGCGAGCGGCCGAAAGCGCTAAGCAGGCTGGAGACAACCGTTCCCGCTCTGTATAGGTGGATTGGTTCGGCTGTGTCGATGTTTGCCTGGTTCGCTTTTGACTTCCCAACTGCGCTTCGCATGCCTCACACCTTTGTTCTAGGCTTGCGCATCTTGGTACTCCTTTGCGGATGCACTGTAATACATCTCTATAATATGCCCCAAGATTGGAGACTTGTCAAGCCCGAATGGGTAGTAATCGGGCGAAAGGAGTCGCAGTTGGGGTTGTCTATGGGGATATTGGGCAGGTTGTCCTGCCTGCGGTGCAGGGTTAAATGTGATTTTTGGTGGAATTTTATGAGTTGACGCATGAATCTTCCTT
>CAYWBA010000454.1:772-2553 GCA_964455955.1 uncultured Planctomycetota bacterium
GCTGCGATATACTACTGTCTTTTGAATGGAAGAATTCTTTGCCGCACAGGGATAGGAGAGAGTAGAGCAATGGAAATCTCCTCTCAACTATCTACTGTTCAACGCACTTGAAAATTGGAGATTTTCATGAATTACCTCGATGGGCTGCAGAGCCGCAGCGTTTACATTATTCGCGAGGCGTACAAGAAATTCGAGAAGGTGGCGATGCTCTGGTCAATCGGCAAGGACTCCACCACTATGCTGTGGCTGTGCAAGAAGGCTTTTTTCGGCAGGGTTCCTTTCCCGGTAGTTTATATTGACACGGGTTTTCACTTCCAGGAGATGTACGACTTCCGCGACGAGTGCGTGAAGAAGTGGGACCTGGACCTGATAGTATCGCGCAACGAGGAGGCGGACAAGCTGGGCGTCGGGCCCCAGGACAAGATAGAATGCTGCAATGTCAGGAAGACGCAGGCTCTCAAGAAGACCATGGCGGAGCACAAGTTCGATGCGCTGCTTTTGGGGATACGCAGGGATGAGCACGGAATCAGGGCGAAGGAGCGCGTCTTCTCGCCGAGGGACCGGGATTTTATCTGGGACTACAAGGACCAGCCGCCGGAGCTGTGGGACCAGTACAAGACGGAGTCGGAGTCGCACGAGCACCTGCGGGTGCACCCGCTTCTTCACTGGACGGAGATTGATGTGTGGCGCTACATAGAGAGGGAGAAGCTGCCGGTGAACCCGCTGTACTTCGCCAGGGATGGCAAGCGTTACCGCAGCCTGGGGTGCCAGACGTGCACGGCTGCGGTTGATTCGAACTCGAAGACGGTGGATGAGATTATCGAGGAGGTTCGCACATCGAAGATTGACGAGAGGAGCGGCCGCGCGCAGGACAAGGAAAGAGACTACGCAATGCAGAAGCTGAGGGCACTGGGCTACATGTGATGATGCAGGAAGGCGCGCTTTGTGGAAATTACTTTGGCGATAGGGATATTGATTGGAGTTATTGCCTTTTTTTCTGAGTACGTGGACTCCACGCTGGGGATGGGTTACGGCACGCTGCTGACGCCCCTGCTGCTTCTTATGGGCTTTGAGCCTATGCAGGTCGTCCCTGCGGTCCTGCTGTCCGAATTTGCCACGGGATTGTTCGCCGCAATCATGCATCACAAGGCGGGGAACGTGTTTTTTGATTTCAGGAAGGACCACGAGCACAAGATAGTGAAGCGGCTGGGCAAGCTCGGCTATATGCCGAAGTCGAAGGAGGCAAAAGTCGCCCTGCTGCTGGCCTTATGCAGTGTTGTCGGCACTGTCGCCGCGGTTCTGATTGCTGTGCACCTTCCCAAGAAGTACCTGAAGCTCTTTATCGGCATTATTGTGCTTACAATGGGCATCATAGTTCTTTTGACCCGCAAGAAGCCCCGGAAGTTCCTCTGGAGGAAGGTGGTGGTGCTGGGCTCGGTCGCGTCTTTCAACAAGGGGATGAGCGGCGGGGGATACGGCCCCCTGGTGACCTCCGGGCAGATACTCTCCGGCATGGAGAGCAAGGCAGCGGTCGGCATAACCTCTCTTGCCGAAGGGCTGACGTGCCTTGTCGGGGTGATAACCTATCTCATAATCTCATCCAAAGTGGACTGGCGGCTTGCCCCCATTCTTGCAATTGCGGCTCTGGCGTCCGTTCCGCTTTCAGCTTACACGGTAAAGAAAATGAAGGTGGCAAGCTTCACGCTGATAATAGGCATAGCAACAACCTGCCTGGGGATATTCACTCTGGCAAAGCTGTTCTTGTAAGAGAGAAGGGGAAA
>CAYWBA010000455.1:0-2544 GCA_964455955.1 uncultured Planctomycetota bacterium
TGACCTTCCAGCCGCCATCCTCCAGTTGGTTTTTGGCAAGATAATCCAGCGCTTTCTCGACCACCTTGTCACGTGCCAGGCAGTTTTCGAAATGCTCCGGCTCATCCCCGTGCGCGCAAATCACCGCAAGGACAACAGCCGCGCTGACGAGAACAAAAAATCTTATCCCGTTGACCATCTTGTTTCCTCCCAATGAACTTTCGCCTGCCCTTCAATCATCATACGGCAAAGAGGCGGCAAGGGTTTGTTAATAGCTTTGGCATGTTAACCCGGATATTTCATCAACATTCGGCGTCCGGCGGGCGCTTACGGGCTTATGCCTTTCTGCTTGCGGCAGGACTGCCGTTGTTGTAGTATTACTCGGGAGCCGGCCGCGGCGGCTCGCTGCCGCACCCGGGCGGCTTGTTCCGGCACCCAAAAGGCAAAGAGGAGCAGTTATGAAATCATATCGCAAGGAGCTGTGGTTCAATACGAAGACAAGGTGCAAGTTTATCAACATCACCCCGCAGGTCCAGGAAGCCCTGCACGAAAGCGGCGTGAGCGAGGGCCTCGTCCTTGTCAATGCGATGCATATCACGGCCTCGGTCTTCATTAACGATGACGAATCCGGCCTGCACAGCGACTTTGACGACTGGCTTGAGAAGCTTGCGCCGCACGCGCCGGTTTCGCGCTACCGCCACAACGTCGGCGAGGACAACGCAGACGGCCACATGAAAAGAACGATTATGGGCCGGGAGGTCGTCGTCGCAGTTACAGACGGCAGGCTCGACTTCGGCCCGTGGGAGCAGATTTTCTACGGCGAGTTCGACGGCCGGCGCCGCAAGCGCGTACTTGTCAAAATCATCGGCGAATAGCAATTTGCTAAAAACTCACCACTGAGTGAAAAAAGCATCGGAAATTTGTCTTTGACAAGGGGAACGATTGGGTTAACATGTCCATAGATGACCATTTATGGTTTCATTTGGGAGCGAACAGTAATGCTCATTAATATCAGGGATGCGGCTGAGCTGTTATGTGTTTCGACAAAGACTATTTACCGATGGATCGCTTCAGGATCCCTGCCTCATGTAAAAGTCGGCAACCAGTATCGGTTCTCCCGTGGGGAACTTTTGGCCTGGGCAGCTTCTTTCGGCAGAACGGTCAGGCCCGACAGCATACAGGAGCCTGAGGCGGCAGATGAGCCTCTGCCGACGCTGCAGGATGCCCTGAAGGAGGGAGGCATCTTCTATCGCATACATGGTTCAAACCCGCAGGAAGTGATAGAAGAAATTGTCTCGGCGATGAATGTCCCACCAGGAGTTGAGCGGACATACCTGTCTGCGGCACTCCGAGCCCGGGAGACGCTTGCATCAACTGCGATCGGAGAGGGGGTAGCAGTACCCCATATGCGTCACCCGTTGCCACACATGGCGCATGCTTCTCTTACGCTCGCCTTTCTTGCCGCCCCCGTTGAATGGATGGCTATTGATAAGACGCCTGTCAATGTGGTCTTTGTTCAAATCAGTCCGACATTGCGGAGCCATCTACACCTGCTCTCGCATCTCTCGTTTGTGCTAAAGGATCGCCGCTGGTGCAGGTTGTTGAAGAACGAGGCTTCACGCAAAGAGATTATGAAAGGGCTGGCACGAGCTGAGAAGCGTCTTGCTCACCAACCTATTGGCAGCGCCAGCAGCGCGGTGTAGAAGGGGAAACGGCTCCGGAAAGGAGAACCCGATGAAGCTATTTGACCTCCTATGTCCAGAATGTATCGCCGCATGTCTTGACCTTGCGAATAAGGAAGCTGCTCTGCAGAAGATTGTGCAGTTGGCGAAAAAGAGCGCGATTCTCAAAGATGTTGAAGAAGAGCAAATCCTCCAAGGCCTCAAACAGCGTGAAGAGCTGGGGTCTACCGGCTTCGGCAACGGCATTGCTATTCCGCACTGCCGGCTGGAGGAGGTCCCTGACTTCGTTGTAGGGATTGTGACTATTCCATCAGGCGTGGACTTTGACGCCATGGATGGAAAAAAGGTCCACATCATCGTGTTTATCGTCGCACCTGCAAGAGAGACGAATGACCACCTGCGGCTTCTATCTGCTGTATCGCACGTGCTCAATGTTCCCAGTGCAGTGAAGGAGATTCTGTCTGCCGGGACGCCTCATATCCTGCAGGAAACTTTCCTGCGACACGCTCGCGATGACGTTAACGCAAAGGGACACTCCAACAAGCACCTGTTCCATCTCTTCGTGCAGAATGAAGACATGTTTCGGAAGTTGCTGAACGAGTTTGTGAGTATAGAGTCGAGTTCAGTTACCGTAGTTGAGAGCAGGAATACCAGAGAGTATCTGGCCAAAATGCCTCTATTCGCGGGCATGTTTAGCGACAGGCATGCAGGTTTCAGTCGAACTATTGTGGCAGTTGTGGAAAAAACCATGACAAACGAGATTATACGGCGTATCGAAAGTATCACAGGACACCTGGATGACTGCGCCGACGTTATGGTGACGATACAGGAAGTATTCTACGCGGCAGGTTCATTGGAAGCCTGACCGGAGAGAAAACGCTCA
>CAYWBA010000456.1:0-2537 GCA_964455955.1 uncultured Planctomycetota bacterium
AGCAGGGAACCGTTCTTCTTGGCCGCCGCAACGAAGAAACAAGCAGGGGCCAGAAACTCAGCAGGGGTGATAATAATCTTGCACTTGATCCTCTCGATGAAGCCTCGCGCTCGCCGCACGTTCTCAAAGTGGTATGCCAGTTCCCAGAGTCGCCTTATCCAGTTCCGCCGGAGGGCGTTGGCCAGAGACGGGAGCTTGCGAATGCGTCGGACAATATTTCTTGCAAGATATATGGCTTTCACCACTGACAGCAAGCGCGGCACCACCCTGACGGGGAAACGATAGCGCACCAAACGGCGGTCATTCGGAAAAGTAACATCGTCGTCTGCTGAAACTCTCGGCTCAACAATTCCGACCCTGATTCCCGGATCCTCCGCCAGCAGGGCGTCAGCTATTACCCGGCAGACTCCCGTGTAGTTGCTTCTCGGAGATATTGGCAGAAGCAGAACATCACACTCCCGTACTTCCTTGGCAAACCCTCTGGCGGCAGTCTCGCGCCTGTGTGGGATAGAACGCCCCGCAGATTTCGAAGTTTTCCTTGCTTTGTCCAAAACTTGGGAAAGGAGGCCACTATGCGCCCGAGATATATGCCAGCCCCAGATGTGAATAACTGAGGCCAGTAGCGGGTGCTCAATAACCAAGTCCCAGAGTGCATCTACTAATTGACTATGCGCCCTGCTGAAACCCAGCTCTTTAGTATATGGATTCATTCCAGCCTTCCGGGGTATTGTTTCTCTCCGTCAGCATCCCGGTTTGGCAGATTCTGACACAGGTGAGGAGAATTGTCAAGCTGAGTCTTATTCCCGCCATGGTGCTTGAGGGCGTATCGCAATTGGGGCGTTTTCCTGCAACAGGCACCGGAAATGGTCCGCAATATGGAAACCAGATATGTAGCGAAGCATTAAAGATGTTGATGACTACGCGAGAGGTTTGTATACTTTGCTTTGTGATTGCCACCTCAGGAAGAGATTGGGCAAGCGCTGCGTTGAAGTGGTTGAGAAAGAGCACACTGCCAGACTTTCGGCCAGGAGATATTTAACGCTATTTGAGAAAGTTGCAAAAGAGTTTCGGGAGGATTAAACGGAATGCGGGCTCTTATCACCGGAATAACCGGACAGGACGGGTCTTATCTGGCCGAGTTCCTTCTCGACAAGGGTTATGAAGTCTTCGGGATAATAAGACGAAGTAGCTCCTTCAACACGAAGAGGATTGATCACATTTATCAGGATCCTCACGAAAAAGACGCACGCCTGAGGCTCTTGTACGCGGACTTGACGGATGGCGCGTGCCTGTCTTCCATAATCAAGGATGTGGAACCTGACGAAGTCTACAACCTTGCCGCGCAATCGCAGGTACGGGTCTCCTTTGACCAGCCGGTTTACACTGTGAATGTCAACGCGCTTGGGACGTTGCAACTTCTTGAGGCGGTGAGAACCTTGAACAAGAAAGGCACCAAGTTCTATCAGGCTTCTTCCAGTGAGATGTTCGGCAAGGTGGCGGAGATTCCTCAAAACGAGAGTACGCCTTTTCATCCTCGCAGCCCATATGCGTGCGCAAAGGTCTATTCATACTGGCAGGTCGTCAACTACCGCGAGGCATACGGGATGCTCGCCTGCAACGGAATTCTTTTCAATCACGAGTCACCGCGCCGAGGCGAGACCTTTGTGACACGTAAGATAACCCGTGCCGCGGCAAGAATAAAGCTTGGCCTGCAGGATAAACTGTATTTGGGCAACTTGGACGCGAAACGCGACTGGGGCTTTGCGGGCGACTACGTGGAGGCTATGTGGCTCATGCTGCAGCAGGAAGAGCCGGACGATTACGTGATAGCGACAGGTGAGACGCACTCTGTGCGCGAGTTCGTCGAAGAGAGCTTTAGGCACCTCGGGCTTGACTGGAAAAAGCATGTCGAGCTCGACAAGAGATACTTCAGGCCATCAGAGGTGGATATTTTGCAGGGAGATTCCTCAAAGGCCAAGAGTGTGCTCGGTTGGGAACCGAGAGTCAAATTCAAAGAACTTGTCAAAATCATGGTTGACGCAGATTTGGAGCTCGCTCATGATGAGAAAGCAGTGCTTGATGCACGGGAGAGCGCGAAGTGAGTGAGTTCTGGGAAAGACAGCGTGTGGCAGTGACTGGCGGCAAGGGTTTTCTCGGCTCACATCTTGTGCCGAAGCTTCGCGAACGGGGATGCGAGAACCTTCTTGTCGCTGACACGCCGGAGTTTGACCTGAGAGAAATCCGAGACATTGTGAGGATGTACGAAAAGGCAAAACCTACCATCGTTATTCACCTTGCAGCGAAGGTAGGTGGAATAGGTGCAAACAGGAAGTTTCCCGGCAATTTCTTCTACGACAACATTATTATGGGCGTTCAGCTCATGGAGTACGCCCGGAGGCACGGCGTGGACAAGTTCGTCGCCATTGGCACTGTCTGCGCCTATCCGAAATTCACCCCCATACCATTCAAGGAAGAAGACCTCTGGGCCGGATATCCGGAAGAAACCAATGCCCCGTATGGCCTTGCCAAGAAGATGC
>CAYWBA010000457.1:0-2533 GCA_964455955.1 uncultured Planctomycetota bacterium
CTGGCACGATGACCAGCAGGGTACTGCGGCCGTGACGCTCGCAGGCCTCCTGAACGCGTGCCGCTTCACCGGCCGCGAGCTTGGCGACATAAAGATAGTGCACCTCGGCACCGGCGCGGCCAACGTCTGCATCTTCCGCGTTATCAAAGCTGCCGGCGTGGACCCGGCGAAGGTTATAATGGTTGATAGCAAGGGCATTCTCAGCAGGAGCCGCACGGAACTGGCGGAAACCGAGCCCTACAAGTGGGCCCTCGCACAGGAAACCAACGCGGGGAACCTTGAAGGCTCCCTGATGGATGCGCTCAAGGGGGCCGACTGCGTGATAGCGCTATCCAAGTCGCGCAAGTCTCTTGAAGAGCCGCCCGTTATCCCGGTCGAGGGCATAAAGTCCATGGCGAAGGACCCGATTGTATTCGCATGCGCCAACCCCAACCCGGAGATACTACCCGCGCAGGCTCATTCAGCGGGCGCCGCAATCGTCGCCACCGGCCGCAGCGACTTCCCCAACCAGGTCAACAACTCGCTGGGCTTCCCCGGGATATTCCGCGGCACGCTCGATGCGATGGCGAAGACCATTACTGATGAGATGTGCATAGTGGCGGCAATGGAGCTTGCCAACGTCGCACAGGACAGGGGCATAAGGCAGGACTATCTTATCCCCACCATGGATGATGTGGAAGTCTTCCCGCGCGAGGCGGCGGCCGTGGCTGTAAAGGCCGCCGAGCAGGGAGTCGCCCGCATCAAGCTTACCTGGGACGAGGCTTACAAGATAGCCAAAGAGAAGATTGACCACGCCCGCGAGCAGGCGAAGATACTCATGGAGTCAGGCAATATAGCGATGCCGGCTGAATAGGAAGTATCTCTTCAGGCTCAAACACGTTCCGGGGCGGGCTGTCTTAGTTCTCTTAGAAGCTTCTTGGTGAACTTTATTTCTTCGTTCAAGTGTCTCCTGGTGTGGGCTGCTATCTTCCTGATTGCTTCTTCATTCTTGCGCTCCCACCCGACGATAACGGATACGTCGTCCCGGGAAGCGAGCGACTGCAAAGATGCGAGACGCTCTCGAAGCGCTTCCTCGAAAGCGTTCCTGTCCGCGTGCTCGAAGAAGTAAAGGGAAAGGTCAATGTCAAAATACGGCCTGTGAAGCACAAGGATATTTTGAATAAGCAGTTTCTCCAGTTCGCGGCGGCCTTTCTCTGTCAGGCTGTAGATAAATTTCCTGGGGCGTTTTCCTTCTCGCGCACTTTCCGATTGCAGCAACTCCCGCTTCTCAAGTTTGTCGAGCGAGTAGTAGATGCTGCGCGGCCTGATGCCCATAAGTGGGCCCAGCCTTTCCTCTATAGCTTTGCGCACTTCGTATCCGTGCATGGGGCCTTCGGCCAGAAGTCCAAGCAGGACAATGTCCTGGGTAATGTTATGCTTGCTGCTGCGTGAAGCTCCAGCAAGAGCCTCAGAGGTGACTGTCTTAATATTCGTCTGCATGTTTTACCCGCACCTTACTCTCTCTTCTGTCAATTTAATAAGAAACTACCACAATGTCAAGCGCGTCTTTGCGCAAAAATTGGATAAATCCTAAATTTCCAACTAGCCCAACAGACTGTGTGCTATCACGCGGGATGGTTGAACGGGCTGCAACCAAGGCCGTTTTTATCCTGAACGTGACGTTGTCCGCGTTTTCGCTCAGGCCCGGCCTTTTTTGCGGAACGAGTTGCACCTGCCGGTAGTTATATATACGGCAAGGCCGGAACATGCCTGCGGAGTTTCAGATGCTGCAGCAGATTTTGCAAACCTGCGGGCCCCGGCTGTTGTATTATGTGATGGGCGTAGTTGTAATGAGAAATGATGGATGTGGAATTAGGAATTATTCATTTTTACTTCCATGTGTTTTCGTTACAATTTCTAAGTAGTTCTGTGATTGCAGCGTGAGGTCTTAAACTCTTACTTGAATACCGGAGTCGTGCTTATGCCACAGGTTGTAACCTGCCCGAACTGCGGCGCGAGCGCCGAAATCGGCGAGGGGATAGAGAGCGGCCAGTTTGTCTGCGCCCAGTGCAAAAGCACAATAGGGTTCAGCTCCGGGAGTTCCGTCGTTCTTGCCAAGACCGATGTTGAGGACCAGCTTACAGGTAAGAGTATAGCAGGATATGAGGTCATAAAGCTCCTCGGCGCCGGGGGCATGGGCAAGGTGTATCTGGCCAGGCAGGTCTCTATTGACCGGCCTGTGGCTCTCAAAATACTCGCATCGCACCTTGCCCAGAATGAGAACTTCACCCGGCGTTTTGTCCGTGAGGCAAAGGCTGCAGGAAGCCTCCTGCACCCGAACCTCGTGACAGTCTTCGACGCCGGGCGGGAGGGCAATACTTATTACTTCTCCATGGAGTTTGTTGAAGGCGAGCCCATATCCAGGATGATATTTGAGCATGGCAGGCTTTCTGCAGGGAAGGCGCTCGATGTCACAAGGCAGGTGAGCGAGGCGCTTCGCTACGCGTTTGAGCACGGAATAATACACCGCGATATCAAGCCCGACAACATCATG
>CAYWBA010000458.1:0-2532 GCA_964455955.1 uncultured Planctomycetota bacterium
TTCCTTGTCGTTCAGGACATATTTATGACAGAGACTGCCGAACTTGCCGATGTGGTACTGCCCGCCTGCGCCTGGGTCGAACGTGAGGGAACACATGCCTGGGTTGACAGAAGGGTGCAGAAGATAGACAAGCTTATAGAGCCACCCGGCGAAGCGAAACCCGACTGGTGGATCATACGCGCGCTCGCAGAGAAGATGGGATATGGAGATAAGTTCAACTTCAAATCAGCGGGCGAGATTTTCGAAGAGATAAGAACATGCGTCCCACAGTACGCGGGACTGACTTATGAGAGATTAAAAAAGGCAGGGGGTATCCAGTGGCCCTGCCCAACAGAGAACCATCCCGGAACGCCCACCATGTTCACAGAAAAGTTCAACACTCCCGATGGATTAGGACACCTTCAGGCTGTTGAGTTCAAACCGCCGGCCGAATTGCCTGATGAAGAATACCCGTTCATGCTCACCACCGGCAGAACCATATTTCACTATCATACCGGCTCAATGACCAGAAGGACATCTCCACTCAATAACGAGGTGCCCTCTGGATTTGTCCAGATTAACCCGGAAGATTCAGCAAAGCTCGGTATCACACCAGGCACCAAGGTGACACTCCGGTCACGAAGGGGCTCAATTGACACAGGCGTGAGAATTACCAGCCAGGTGCCGCCGGGGCTGCTTTTTGTGCCCTTCCACTTCGCTGAGTCCTGTGCCAACGTTCTCACCAACCCCGCACTTGACCCTGCTTGCAAGATGCCAGAGTTCAAGGTCTGTGCCGTCAACGTGGAGGTGACACAATGATAGAGGATGCATATGTTGCTCATTCTCTGGACCAGAACATACTGGAGAAAGCGCACTATGGTGGTGTGGTTTCATCTCTCTTGAAGTTTGCGCTTGAGAGTGGCGAGGTTCAGGCGGTAGTGGCCATAAGGGCGCGAAACGGCAACCGATATGACGGCGTTCCTGTAACTATTACCAATCCGGATGAGATTGTTAGTACTGCCGGAACACTCCACTGTTCCTCTGTCAATATCGCACGGCACATAAAGGAGTACCTCGGCGGCGCTTCAGACCTGAGGATAGCCCTTACCTGTAAGCCCTGTGACGCAAGGGCTATAATCGAACTTGCAAAAAGAGAGCAGATAAAGAGAGAGAACCTGCTTATGATAGGTCTTAATTGCACAGGAACGCTCGCTCCCACCGTCGCAAAGAAGATGCTTGAAGAAGAGTTCAATATCAACCCGGCAGATGTGGAGATGCTGGACATCGAGGATGGGAAACTGATTGTCACGCTCCAGGATAATACGCAGATAGAGAAAGAACTGGCAGAGCTGGAGGAGAAAGGTTACGGGCGCAGAGAAAACTGCCGCAGGTGCGAGGTCAACATCCCTACCATGGCGGATATCGCCTGCGGGAAGTGGGGAATACCTGCTGGAGAGAAAGCAACCTTTGTCCGGCTCTGCTCAAAGAAGGGTTCTGATCTCTTCAAGGCAGCCGTCAAATCGAGTTGCATAGAAGCGAAACAGGCAGACCAGAAGACGATAGATATTGTGGAAGCCAAAGATAAGGCTGCAAGAGAATTAGCTCTACAGTGGCAGGAAAGGGACTTGGCACCATTTGACCAGATGAGCCAGAGAGAGAGGTTCGACTATTGGTCAAAAGAATTTGAACGGTGCATAAAATGCTTCGGGTGCCGGGATGCCTGCCCAATATGTTACTGCACCAAGTGCTATCTCGACCCGGATAGAGGATTGGTTGCGGCCGGTGAAATCCCACCAGAGCCTATCTTTCCTATGATAAGAGCTGCCCATGTAATGGATTCCTGCGTCAATTGTGGTCAGTGTCAGGATGCCTGCACGATGGAATTGCCCGTCTCTCGGCTGGTTTTCTTCTTAAGCAAGAAGATAAGCGAGATATTTAAGCACGAGCCGGGGATGGATGTCCTTGACACTCCACCGCTAAAGGTCGTTGCTGATGAAGAAATTACGATAGAGTCGGCTGAATTGGTAGAGGCAGTAAACAGCGGACAGTAGACGGTAGAGCTGATGGAAGAATGAAGCGTGAGAAAGGAGTCAAAAGTGGCAAAGGAACTTAAGTATACTCTGTTTCTCGGCTGCACAATCCCGGCAAGGTCGCGCAACTATGAGATGTCAGCTCGCAAAGTTGCGGAAGCCCTGGGAATAGGATTCGTTGATGAGCCGGGCTTTGTCTGCTGCGGATTTCCCGTAAAGAGCTTGAATCACGAGAGCGCACTCCTCATGGCGGCTATGAATTTGGCAATCGCTGAAAGAAAAGGCCATGACCTGTGCGCACTCTGCAGTGCCTGCACAAGTTCTCTTGCCGAAGCCAACAAGGAACTCAAAGAGCATAAAAATCTGAGAAACGAAGTAAATGAAAAGCTTTCTCAGGTGGGCGACAATCTCAAGTACAAAGGAACGGTGGAAGTAAAACACTTCGCCCATATCCTCTATGAAGACCTCGGAGTTGACAGGATAAGAGGGGCTCTGAAGAAAGACATCTCATCTCTTAAAATCG
>CAYWBA010000459.1:0-2528 GCA_964455955.1 uncultured Planctomycetota bacterium
TCGTAGCCCACTATCATCTGTATGACTCTCACGATTGCTTCTCCCAGCCTGTAACTGTTATCACCTCGACCGGCTCATCGCCCATGCTGTGGCCCGTGAACGTCTTGACAAAAGTGGATGCACCCTTGGTAACCTCGATCTTCACCACCTCGCCTGCCGCGTTCTTGTATATCTTCATGGGGTAGTCCGCGAGGTAGTCGCGCAGCAGGTCTTCCATCGACTGCGATTGCGACTGGTATCTGTCTTTGGGCTCAGTCATCGATTTACCTTCTCTCGGTTATCTCCTTGCCGCCGTCCCAGAGGCCGATGCGGAAGATCACGAACTCGGCGGTCTCGACTATGTTCACGCCTATCTCGGTTATGACCTGCCCGGCGGCACGGACTTCGGGCGGATTGGTCTCCTCGTCACACTTCACGTAGTAGGCCTGGTCTTCCGAAGCTCCGAAAAGCGCACCCTCGAGCCATTGGCGCTTCAGGAACGCACTGCAGGAGCGGGTGATTTTTCGCCAGAGAATCTCGTCGTTGGGTTCGAAAACGGCCCAGTTCATCGCCTCGCCGATGCTCTCCTCGACGAACATGAGCGTGCGCCGCTTGTGGATGTACCTCATGTTGGGGTCACCGGACATGGTGCGTGCGCCCCAAACGTAGATACTCCTGCCGGGGAATGAGCGCAGGCAGTTCACCCCTGCAGGATTGAGATACTCCTGCTCGCCGTCCGTAAGCTCGTATGCCACGCCGACCGCACCCCGGATAACCTCGTTTGCCGGCGCCGTGTGCACGCCGCGTTCCGTGTCGCTCCTGGCGAAGATGCCCATGATGTAGCCGGAAGGCGGAACGAAGGTCGTCTTCTTGACAAGCGGGTCGTTGATCTCGATCCAGGGGTAGTAGCAGTAACCATAGGAAGAGTCGAACTGCTCCCGGAAAATCTTGGCCTCTTCGGGCGGAGCACCTCCAGGCAGGTCTGCCACAAAGCCGACATCGCTCCGGCCCTCGCAGTAGTCGAGCCCGGCCTGGACAACGGCATGCATGGGGATTCCCGGTATGGCGAGCGAGTTGATCTCATCCACCGTATCGAAGGCGTAGAGCCCGCGTTTGCCGGCGGGATCGCCTATATAGTCTGGCTCCATGGGAGGATCGCCGTCGTGCCCGCCCATCAGCGGGTAAGGGCCTCCCAGCTCAGGCATGTTCTCAGGAGGAGGAGAAGGGCTGCCCATGTCCGTGACCTGAATGTAGTTGGATTTGCCGTTTATGGCGTCGGGGAAGTACGTGTCGAACCAGCCGTTCAGGGGCTTCTCCGGCGCCTTCATCTCAAGGTTGTCCCACACCTCGACAACCGTCGCATCGCTCGCGCTCTCCCTCACGATGAGCTTGAACTTGTTCGCCGGGTCATCCGTTGCCGGCTGCACCTCCACGGAGAGCTTGTTTCCCCATTCGCCTTCGTTGAGCGCCTGCACGAGTATCGTGGGGTGGTGATCCGGTGACCTGTCGTGAAGCATGACGCTCGCTATTTCCGCGAACGCCCCAACGATGCGGTTCACGAAGCAGCGCCTGCCGCCGTTCAGGAAGAACCCGTACACTGCATAAGCCAGGAACGAGTCGCTGCGGTAGGAGCCGAAGTGCTTCACGAACTGGCTCCAGTTGGTTATGAGCTTAGGTCTATTCACCGCGCCGCGCGAGGCGACGCCGAGAAAGGCGCCACAGGTCGTGCCCACGCCCTCGATGGGATAGGCGCCGGAAGGTATCTCCTCAACGAAGACACCGGGACGCAGATACTCGGACATAGTAAGTCTCCTTTCATATTGTTAGTTACTGAGCTTTTTTTTGCGAAGCCATCGTCGTCTCGACTTGAGGATTTGTCGCCGTCTCTCGTGCTTCCTCACCAAGAAAAGGCGACTGTCTTTGTATATCCAGTTCAAGAAAACGACACAATCAGCATGGCGTTGAAGTACAAGTTCCCATCTCCTAAGAGCAAAACTGATTTGTAGTTCTTGCTTGACAACTTCTGCAAGTTGTCTTCTCATTCTCGAGCTGCCACTAGCAATGGAGATTCCAAGTAATGGCCCTCCCCTCACATGCTTTCGCCTGAATACACAGCCGTCGCCGTCAAAGTATCCCCTAATAAAATGCCTTTGTAATTCCTGCGGAACTCTGGGCATCTCTATTGTCATTGATTTCGCGGGAAAAAGGCCAAGTCTATACAATCTACCCCAGGCGCGTTTGCTGAAAATCCTCAGAGAATAAAAAGGTCTATCCTGTCGCGAGTTGTTGTATATCCGCGCCCTGAATTTGACTCTTTCGGCAATATCTTCTAAGATATCTCGGTCTTTTAGGCTGAGATCAATTTCTTTACCGTCCTTCTTCATGCAGCCATCGGCAAAGAGCAAACCCAGCACGTATGCCATATCGGGCGACCAATGGTCAAAGAAAGTTGTATCAGGCTTTATACTATGGATGCGCCAACGCTGAGCGTTGCGTACCTTTACCGCCGTTACAGTTCTTCCTAATTCTTTTGCTACCGCTCTGTGGGA
>CAYWBA010000460.1:0-2520 GCA_964455955.1 uncultured Planctomycetota bacterium
CCAAGCTGGGCAATCCGATAGCTTTCAACGTCAACTCGATAATTATGGAGGCTGCACGCCGCATTGATGAATGGGCACAGATACACAGGTACCTTCCGTACACCTCGGCAATATACATTGTGAAAGACCCCCAGGCCGCGATACCTGACATTTCACATCTGGGGTTTGACGGCGATGTCATCCTGCAGATTGTGAAGCTCGTTGACGGCCGCTCCACTGTCGATGACATAATCGACAGGTCGGCTATGAGCAAGTTTGAGGTTTGCAAGATTCTTGCAACACTTGTCGAGGCAGGATATGTCACCAAGCTTGACCTTCAAGACACAATTCGTATCGCCGACGCGCTTTACCAGGAAGGCGACCGCGACGCGTCCATAAAGATATACCAGGACGCGCTGATAGACTATCCTGAAGATGTCCGGCTACGCCTGAGACTTGCGGAGTTGTTCGAAAACGAAGAGATGAAGTCGGAAGCCGCCGCAGAGTACGCCAAGGCGGCACAGGTCTACGTAGACTCCGGCTCGGCCGACGACGGGCTGGCCCTTTATCAAAAGGCAGTCGAACTTGCGCCTAAGAACTTCTCCATAAAGCAAAAGATTTTCAACTACTTCTGCAGCGCCCACAAGTATGCCGAAGCAGCCGTAGAGGGCCTCTTTGTGGCCAAGACGTACTGGCGCATGAACAGGCTCGACGAGACGCGCACGACTCTGGAACAGATAATAAACATGGAGCCGGAGAACGTGGAGGCGCTACAGCTCCTGACCACAGTATACATGGAGCTTGAACAGCAGGACAAGGCCCTTGCATGCTATGAAAAGCTGGCCGAACTGTACGTCGAAACAGACGGGCCGGAGAAGCTGGCGGAGGTGTACCGCAAGATACTGGTCCTTGAACCCAAGCGCGGCGACATCCGCAACAAGCTGAACGCGATTGTCGCAAAGAAAAAGAAGGCTAAACGGAAAAGTACCCGCAAGCTTGTCTACATTCTGATGATACTGCTTCTGGCTGTCGGTGCCGGAGCTGCCTACTACGGGATCCGGGAAATCTCCGCACGCAGCGAGTTCAAGAAGCTTAAAGACGCGGCAGAAGAGACGCTTGGAGATATCGGAAGCTCATCAACCGACCCGGATGCAGAAGAGGAAATTCGCTCATTGCTCAAAGCCGCCGAGGATTTCCGGAAGAACAATTCGTTAAGCTGGATTGTCATGACAGGCACGGAGGTAAACGAGCTTATCAGGAAACTGCGCACACGGGTCGAGCTTATTGTTAATACGCGTGCGAAGGAAAAGCAACAAAAGACAGAAAAGAATGAAGAGGTTTACCGCAAGGCACGCAAGGCCGACCAGGACAACAATTACCCGGAAGCTATAAAGCTTTACGGCGACGTCAACAGAGAACTCATGGGCAAGGAACGGGCGAAAACCCTCGAAAAAAGAGAATTCGAGCTTAAGAAATACATAGAAGATGCAAAGAATCTCTATGACGAGGCTAACGAACACATCAAGGCAAAGCATTGGCAGCTTGCGCACGAGAAACTGACCGAATTGTTTGCAAAATATCCATACTCCTCCCTCGCTTCCGAAGTCAAGCTGCCCCTGCTAATACGCTCTGAGCCAAGTGGCGCGGAGGTTGATATTGGCGGGGCGGTGGGCAAAACGCCGTTCGTTTATTACCGCAAGCCCGGCCAGTTCGTTCTCGTCAAGGTAAGCAAGCCAGGCTATGAGTCACTTCCGTCCCAGACGGCAAGGGACCCGGACTGGGAACTTAACTTCAAGCTCAAAAAAGTGCCGATATGGACTTTCAAAGCTGAGGGCCCTATTGAGGCAACACCGGCCGCTGATAGCAAAAATGTCTACTTCGGGACCCGCGACGGCATTGTTTACGCTGTCGAGCTTGCCACAGGCCATGGCCGTCAAGTCTGGAAGTTTGACCCCAAGACCATAATGAAAGCGTTCGTCGCTTCGCCTATGCTGCATAACGGCAAGCTATACATCGGTGGTTACGACAGCAATGTCTATGTGCTCGATGCTCGGAGTGGAAATGAGATATGGTCTCTGAAGCTCGGTGTTATCCGCTCCGCTCCCAGTATGATAAGCGATTCAGGCAAGTTCTATATCGGGTGTTTAGACAAAAAGGTCTATGCGATAGATGTAGACACGCGAGCCGTATCCTGGCGCTATGAAACAGGTGATGAGATACTCTCATACCCGGTGCTTAGAGGCAGCACTGTCTACGTAGGCTCCAACGACAAAAGAGTTTACGCCATCGACGCAGACACCGGTTCGCTTAGATGGTACTATGAAACCCTCGGCGCAATCACGGGACGCCCGGCATTTTACAAAGACAATGAGAACAAGAGAGAGCTTGTCATAATCGGCTCAAACGATATAGCAGTTTACGCGCTCAACTCGCTGCCAGTGCTTCCTCAGGAGGAAAAGCGTCTCGTGTGGCGTTATGTCACAGGCGGTGCAGTGGCGTCGTCACCGTTCGCATCCAAAGACTCGATATACGTGACAAGCA
>CAYWBA010000461.1:0-2514 GCA_964455955.1 uncultured Planctomycetota bacterium
GGATTGAATGCGGCGTGCTTGCTGGGACCGGGCACTTGGAAGCCAACGGCGGAAAGGGCGGAGGGACTGTTTCTATCGGCGGCGGTGGTGCCGGAGGCAGGATTGCTATCCACTGCGCTGATCGCTTTGCCTTCACCGGTCACACAAGCTCGGTTGCGGAACCCGGAAGCGGATATGCCGCAGGCGCTGCAACTTATGGTTTCGGAAGTGTTGTATTCATAGACAGCGTCACTAATGATATGGTTATTTACAACGACTCGCTGTCTATAATGGATATTCTCCAGCATGATATTGCAGTAACAAACGGTGCCACACTCGTGCTCGACTCCTACGCGGCAGGGGAGAAGCAGATAAAAGTACAGGCCGATGGCGGTAATATAACTGTTGAAGCAGGATGCACAATCACCGGAAACTTCCTTGGTTTCCTGAACTGCCTGGGTGACGGTCCGGGCTTGAGCGCGGGAAACGGCTCACAGGGCGCAGGTGGCGCGGGTTACGGTGGCGTGGGCGGTGACGGCAATAACAATGTGGGAAGCGGGGGTGGTATGTACGATGAAGCAGACCGCCCGGACAAACTCGGCAGTGGAGGCGGCGATGGCTGGAAAACAGGAGTTGAGGACATAAGGGGAGGATACGGTGGCGCCTGCATCAAGATTGAACAGTGTGCCACTCTCACTATAGACGGAACTGTAAGTGCAGACGGCCAGAACGGGCGTGGCACTGGAGCAGGCGGCGGTTCAGGCGGCGCCGTATGGCTGAAAGCATCCACTATTGTTGGCACCGGCCTTGTCAGTGCCCGCGGCGGAAACGGTGTTGGCGATGGTGGTGGCGGTGGTGGTGGCAGAATATGCATAGAGGTCACCATAGATACCTTTACGGGCACTGGCACTATTGACGCGGGGGGAGGCGCCGGCTTTAATAATGGTGCCGACGGGACTGTTTTCTACAAGTGACCTGCTGCAGGATACTTCGAATAACTATATGACTCGAAAACACAAAACAGATTTTGGCGAAATAGCTCTCGAAAAAGGCTTTATAAGCCGCAAACAGCTCCACGAGTGCAAGAAAGCATCAAGCGCTCTTGGCACCTCGATTGAGAAAATACTCGCTGACAAGGGTTATCTGACGCCCGACCAGGCCTTGGAAATCCTGAAGTCCCAGGACAGCAGGATTCAGAAGACAGTCATTTCGGATAAGCTGGAACAGAGGAATGACAAGAAGAGCAAAAGCTCCAGCAAGAAGGGCAGGAGCGGGGACAGCGAGAGCAAAGCGGACGAAAGCGCGGCGATTGTGAGTACTGAGAAGATGGACAGCCTCGTAATAGCCCAGTCCGAATATTTGAAAAGCACAACCAGTGATGCCGCAAAGACTGCGGAAAGCAGCATCCTTCTGGTCGAGGATTCAGCCATCGGTGACAGCAGTCTTTTCGGAGATATTGCGGTCGAGATGGGATTTGCGACTACCGAGCAGATGGAGAAGTGCTCGCAAGAACAGGCCAGGAGGATGCGAAGCGGCCGCAACCAGCGCCTCGGCGAAGTCTGCGTTGACATGGTTGTGCTCAAGCCAGACGAAGTGGAAGAAATTCTCCGCCTCCAGCAGACCCCCGTTGTCACCTGCGAGCAATGCGGTGCTTCATACAACAAGCTCAAGCTTCCTGCCGGAAGGAAATGGCGCTGCGCCAAATGCAACGCGGTGATTGAAGTTCCCGTTACCAGAATGCCGAAACGTGACTCGGAACCCTCGGCGGTCATTCGCGCCAAGGAGCGCCGCAAAGCCTACAAGAAGACTGACAAAATGACAGGCGAGAGAACCTTCGGTGACTATATGCTCATGGGCAAGATTGCTCAGGGCGGCATGGGCATAATATACAAAGCAAAGCAGAAGAGCCTGAACAGAGTTGTGGCTCTCAAAGTGCTAATTTCCGGTGAAGATGCACAGCGAAGCATGATAGAGAGGTTCATGCTCGAAGGCCGCGTTGTAGCACGTCTTAAGCACCCGAACATTGTCCCAATCTACGATATGGGAGTTCTTGGGGGCAGGCACTTCCTCGCAATGGACTTCGTGCACGGTGAGAGCCTCAGGCATGCCATGATTTCCTCCGAAAAGGTCCCCATGCTTCGTGCACTCGACTGGACAAAAAAAGTCGCCAGTGCTCTTAATTGCGCGCATGAGCAAGGAGTGGTACACAGAGACGTGAAACCGGAGAACATCCTGATAGATGAAACAGGGGAGCCGCAAGTCACTGATTTCGGGCTTGCCAAGGATGTGCAACTTGACTCAAACCTCACACAAGCCGGACTCATAATGGGCACTCCCGCCTACATGTCACCAGAGCAGGTAAGGGGCGATAAGGATCTCGTTGACCGCAGAAGTGATGTGTATTCCCTGGGGGCAATGATGTATGAGATGCTCACGGGAGAGAAGGTGATCAAGTTCAGGGAAGGTGGCGGACTGAGCGACCTCATGAAACTGGTATCCGAAGATCCCGTCCCGCCGAGAAAGATCAATAAGGGC
>CAYWBA010000462.1:0-2512 GCA_964455955.1 uncultured Planctomycetota bacterium
TTATGACAAGCTGGGAACCAGCCCTGCAACAAATGCCGCCGCCCTCTCTGCCGGGTGTGTTGCTTGATATCGTACTGTTGCTTATGGTGCAGGTTGCATCTTCGCAGTAAATGCCCCCGCCTTGTTCGTCTGGTGAGTTATACGATATAGTGCTGTACTCTACGGTGACACTTGCGTCCTGCGTGCAGCAGATGCCTCCACCGTCAAAGCGTTCAGTCAGGTTGCTTGTTATTGTACAGTAACTGACAACGGGACTACATGTGGCGCCCTCACAGTAAATGCCTCCGCCATAGTCTCTTGCGGAGTTGCCTGTTATTGTGCAGTTAGTTATGGTTGGGCTCGCCCCATAGCAGTAAATACCACCGCCAATGGGAGTAACATCGCCATTTGTCATTGTGAATCCACTGACTACAGCATTGTTCGTTTCACTGTTGTGGAAGTAGAAGGCGCGCCCGGAATCCTGGCAGTCAATAATCGTGCTTGCTGCGCCATAGTATCCTTGGACAGTCATGTCTGTTCCGCCGAAGTCCAAGTCCTTGTTATTGGCTCCTGTATAGGTGCCATCCGCTACGAGGACTATGTGTCCTGAACTTGCTGCGTCTATTCCTTCCTGGATAGTCTTGAACGCCTCCTCCCATGACGTGCCGTTGCCTGATGAAGCAACGTCACAATCAACATACCAGTAAGTCGGGTATATGGCGCTCGTTGCTAAGCTTACCCAGAGCAGACAGCAAACAGATACCACAACAAACACCAGTGTTGACAGCTTACGCATCACAAACCCTCCTACTACTGTTGCACCAAGACTGATTTCTTTTCAAAAAGTTCAAAAAGCATACAAAAGCCCTGCAACCCCACAAATGCCGGGACTGCAGGCATACAGACAGCATGATTCGGTACTTTTTCTTTCAAGGGGTGGCTACTGCTTGCTTTGCTGGGGAGAATGAAGGGATTTTTGGCACCGTGGGCCATCGACACGTTCCCCCTCTTCGTGGTAGTTGGGAATGAATGACCTTGGTGTGTTACTCGTGAGTCTCTACTGGTCGCCGGACAGAATACTGCAATCTGTCAATTTGGTCAATGAAAAACTTTTTGGGAGAGTAGGACTTTTGATATTTAGCCTCTACATCACGATTTTCGGATGCCCCGTACGGCTGAAGCTGCAAGCTATTGAGGTTTGTCTCGCCCTTTGAGTGGCATAATTAAAGGTGCGTAAAACAGCACGGTTCTCTATTCCTTTGTGCATAAGGTCTACGGCACGGATATTCAAACTTTTACTATCCCATAAATTTTTTCAAGAAGATGTGCCGGCACAAAACCAAGACATAGTGTGTTTTCCCGGCACGATTAAGGAGGAGAAATTTGGATTTGAATTGTCAGGCAGAAGCAGTTAGCATTAGTAAAAACAGAGAACATTGATTTTCGATGTACGGATTCATCAGTCAATAAAGAGGAGGCTGACTCTGAGTAAGCTGTCATACATTGTGGAATACCATCCGGAGTTCCTATATTTCAACGATTATGTCCGCAGACACGGGCTCACACCGAAGAAAAATCCAGAAACATGGTTTTGTGACGACCCGGGGCGCATTTCGATATACGATGTGTTCTGCAGGATTCTCCTTAATACCTCGGTCTCTCCCAAAAGGCCGGACAGGCTTATTCAGCTTGTTCAGAAAGCATTCCGTGATGGACGATTGGTCCAAGGCATGAAACCGGACCTTGACATCAACAGTTGGCTGAAGTTTGTGAAGTCTGTCGGATTTGAGGATATGCTTGAGTGGTATTCAAAGGTAATATTCCGTTGGTTCGGCAGCAGCTTTGAGATTCCGACAGTCAAGGTTTCTCCAGTACGCCTGTGTCCGTGCCCACAACGCCTTTTCAAAACCCTGTCTGACCAAAGATATACAGTGCACCACGTAGTGAAGGCAGACCCGCCTTTCTACGACCTCGAAAGACACTGCATATTTATTCCATTGCCCGAGGCAAGTACCAAGCTTCCTGAGCTGGCGTATGACTGGATATTGATACATGAGTTGTTCCATGCCCCGCTCAGGATACTATATCAAACCAAGTTTGGGCAATCCAAGGAAGTTCGACAAGTGTCTGGTGAGGAAGCGCTTGCGCTCTTTGCAGAGTTCTTCAGTGATTCGGGCGCACTTGGCGTCTTATATCGAAGCGGTGTGGTCAAGAATAGAGACCTTTACTCGGTCTATGAGAAATTCTCGGGTAAACATCCAATGTATCAGCCGGTCTTTATGGCAATGGGAGGCCTGGGGTTCAAGCGACTCTGCAATATTCTGAAACCAGTCTTTTCCTTGACCAAATACGCAGCTCACCTGGCGGCTGAAGGTGAGAAGTTGAACCAACTGACTGAGAAAACAATGCGTGGGCTTCTTGTCAAAAAGTATGGGTATAGGAGCAAGGTTCGAGGTATGGATAAGAAAAAACTGAGAGCTGAGGTTCAAAAGAGATACGATAGCAAGGTAAGACGGTTTCACGCAAAGATAAA
>CAYWBA010000463.1:0-2492 GCA_964455955.1 uncultured Planctomycetota bacterium
GACCTCGCGGCCCTCGTACCTCGCCACCTGAATCAGTATGTGCGCCGCTGCTCCAAACCCGTAAAACCCCAGCCGCCTCCCATCGCCCGCCATCGAGTACGCCCGGTAGCCTATAAGCCCGGCACACAGAAGCGGCGCGGCCTGCAGGTCGGGATAGCCCTCAGGAACCGGGAAGCAGAACCGCTCGTCAGCCACGCACTTCTCGGCAAACCCGCCATCTATCTGGTAGCCCGTGTAGCACGCCTCCCCACAGAGGTTCTCCCTGCCCGAGAGGCAGTAGCGGCACTCGCCACAGCTTCCCCCAAGCCACGGCACTCCCACCCGGTCGCCTGGCTTGTGCCTTTCAGTTCCCTGCCCCGCCTTGACTACCGTGCCTACAATCTGGTGGCCCGGTATGAGCGGCAGCTTCGGCTCGGTAAGCTCCCCGTCAACAACGTGCAGGTCCGTCCTGCAGACGCCGCATGCGCTTACGCGAATCATCAACTGCCCCGGCCCCGCCTCCGGCTCAGGCACATCATCCATTCGCATCTTCTTCCCCGGCGCATCGAGTATCATGGCTCGCATCCGTCTCCCTCCACCGTTGATGTTATCAGTTGATACTGACTCCTGGACATTATGGGGTAAACAACTGCAACTTTCAACAATGTAGAGTTCCATATCAGAGCGTGGCAGGCAAGGTCTGCTGCCCGCCCCAGAGCCTGGGTTCCCTGTCTCGCTGGCGGGTGCTACCCGCCGGTTATCTCGCCCGCGGGTGCTACCCGCCCCGGATTCGGCCGTCACATATGTGCAAAACTTACAAATTTTCATCAGACCCCCATCCAGTTGCGAATATCCAACCCCAAGCTTTTCCTGCGCAACCTCTTGGCCTCACAAACATTGGCAGATTCCAAAAATATCATCATTTGACGCAAGTCGAAAAACATCCGTATGGTCTTTTGTAAACTCTCGCAAGTCATTTTGCCCCTTGGGGTTGCGTCAGGCACATGTGCAATCGGATTCCGTAACATCTTATGCCCCAACAACTTCCAGGTCTGCCACGGAGGCACGGAGAACAACACTTTTCTTTCTTAACCAGAGTAAGATTCCCTTCTTTGTCTTTCTCCGTGTTCTCAGCTTCTTCTTCTCTTAAAACCATAATTGATTTTTTATCTTCTCCTCTTCCTCTGCGTTCTCTGCGTCTCTGCGGTAAAAATGGCCGTTTTTTTCATCACGCCCCTCTATAATCAGCGCGCCAGAATGCCCTTTTTAGACCACACAAGTTTTTGAAGATTCGGCCCGTTTGCGTAAGAGATTTGACAGAATGATGTTACGAAGCAAAAAAATTTTCAATTTGGCACATCTTTTTGGTGTTGCGATGACATGACAAAATTTGTCACATGTTTTGCATTGTCATCTATCCCGGACTGGATACGGTTTTGCGGTCGATGTGGGCGGGAAGATTAATATTGAATGGTGTTGCAAGCCGCGGGCTTCAGCCCGCGGGCATATTTACACGGTTTCAGTGTCTCGGCAGCGTGTATCGCAGGCAAGTCGCGGCCTTGCTCCCGCAGGTATATTTACACCCCGCGGCCCCGTGAAAAGATGTTGCAAGATTATGCAACATCTCGAAAACCGCTAGCCGCGCAGCAGAGAGCGCACAAGCAACTGCTCCCGCCAAAGATGTTGCAAGATTTTGCAACATCTCGACTGCAGTTCCGGGTGCACTCCGTGCAGGGGTCAATCTGTTTGGGCTGTTCGTGCTTTCCTGAGCGCTTGCAGGTCACGCGCCACCGTCTTGTCTCCTTCCAGCCGCGAGCAGGCCAGCCGGGCCAGGTCGCCGCCGGGCGTGCCGGGCGCTGCCAGCGAGAAGTACACGAGATACCGCGTACCCCTCCTGGCCAGGAACCCGGCGGCCGCCATCGCGTTGAGGTATCGGCTGGTGGTTGCGCGCGACAGATTGACGACCGCGGAAAGCCCGGCACTGTAACCTTCACCCGATTCCAGAAGCTTCAGAAGCCTGAGCCGCTTGCTGTCAGCGAGAAGGCGAAACAGCCGGGCAGTTTTCGCAAGCCTTTCCATAGCTACTCCCGAGGCAAGAGAAAGATGTTGCAAGATTATGCAACATCTTTTACAGCGCCGGAGGCGGTTTTTCAAGATGTATTTACAGGGTTTGCGCGCGTGTGTCGCCTGGAACCCTTATCACCACAGGCACGGAGACGCAGAGAAGAAAGTTTTGGAAGCACCCGGAAGGCATGGTGAAAATTTTCAAAGCCATATGATTTATTCACGGGGAAATTCTTTCCGCGGCAGTGAATGCCGCGGCTTTGGGATTATCACGGCGGGCAAGCCCGCCCGCGGGTATTTTAGCCGCGTTGCCTGCAACGCGGTTTTGACATCCCCGCCTCTAACGTGTATAATTATAGCGGGAACCACATGCAGCGCAGGGTGGTGGTTGAAACGAGATGACAATGTTCCAATTTGTGTGCCCACAACTAAATCCGTATTGTGTCCCC
>CAYWBA010000464.1:0-2487 GCA_964455955.1 uncultured Planctomycetota bacterium
GGACCCGGGCCAGGTAGTAGGTCCCGGAGAACTTGCTGCCCACGCCGGCGATCTCGATAAGCGCCTTCGCGTGAAGTTCCGGATTGCCTATGCAGGAGCCGTGCGCCTCGGTCAGTTCGTATTCCTTCTGCCTGAAGAAGGCCTTTGCAATCTCCTCAGCCTCTTTCTGGGATGCAGGCACCTTGTCGTGCAAAATCAGCGCACCCTCGCCGAAATCCTCCTTGACGAAATCGGACGCTGACTGCTGTCCGAGAAGTGGGCGCTCGACAGCGGTCTCGCTTGTTGCGATTGCAACTATAGGTTCCTTCTTCTCGGCATTCCAACCCTTGACCACGACTTTAGTAACCTGCTCTGCAACCGATATCCGCGCTTCAAAGCTCTTGAGGTTGCGGCCATACTCGAACATGCCGGATGCCCGCTTGAGGTAGTCTTTCGGCTTGTGGAAGTGGAGCGAGTCCTGTTCCACGAACAGCTCGAAGCCTATCCGCTCGGCCCGGCTCCTGAGGAATTCCCAGTCGCTTTCGTTCCCCTGGGCGACGTAGGGCAGTATCTCCTTGGTCTGCTCAATTACCATGCGCTCTTTCTTGAAGCCGTGCTCGGCGGCTATTTTCTGCACGAGCGCCGAGTCGGTGATGTTTTCCCAGGTACGGGACTTCTCCTCTTTCCTCTTTCGCAGCTTATGTGAGAGGTCGTATGCACGCACTGTAAGCGTAGGAGCGCCGCCTTCCGGAAAGGCGATCTCCGGCCTGGCAATAACGCCCTGGAAGATAGTCTTCACTGCATGGCCGTAGCCGAGCTGGACTTCTATCTGGTTGCCTGTCTCGAACAGGGGCGAGTCGCCCCACTTGTTTCTGGCGTTGTTGACTGTGATTGTGGCCATATCCGCATCCGAGGCATGGTCCTCGTAGGAGAGGGAAATGATGTCGGCGGAGAGGTCTTCGGTGGCTTCTCTGCCTTCGATTTTCACCACTCTTCGCGGGTTGATATACGTCATCTCTCAAGCACTCCGAGACTCGGCTTGAAGTGCCGCTCAAGCCCTTCTTCAGACACCTTCTTGGTTATGCGAAGCGATTCCATAGTCTCAGGCGGGAAGCCGGTGACGCGCTCGATTATCTCGAGCGGGAACCGCGGATCGGGGATCAGCATCTCGATCCCTTCCTTCAGGTCGCGCAGCTTCTCATAGCCCGCCTTGGCCTGATTTGCGAACGCGAGCGCACGCCACGTCGAAGGATGGCCGTATTCCCTGGCCGCGACGCTCTGGAGCGTCTCGCCCTTTGTCACAGCATGGGTTTTGGTCAATCCTTTCTCGCAGAGTTCCTCGGCCTCCTTGACAGTCTTTTCCTCAGGCGGCGCGAATGCGGAGCCGCTGCCGTACTTCGTCCCGCTGAAGACAGGCTCCTTGCGCACGTGCTCTTCAGGCGGCAGGACTGTCTTGAACCCGAATTCTCTGCCCGCCTCGAGGTACTGGCGCAGCGTGAGCGAGACGGTCGCCTCGACAGGCGTGCCATCCTTCTCAAAGCAGGTGTAGCGCACAGAGACGCCGCCTATGATGCAGGGCACCTGGAACGGCCCCCAGGAGAAGAGGCAGACAGGTGGGGCGAGTGTCGTCTCCGTGGTTTCTACGAGCGCCTCCAGCTTCTCCACGGAATCTCGCACATCCCAAGTATGCTCGTAATTATCCTTGTTGAAGTAAGCCTCGAGGGTGATTGTCTTGAGTCCGCCGCTTACAAACTGCTGCAAAGGGAAGTTGAGGCCGGGGATGCCAACTTCCGCCCAGTTGACATCCTTGGCGAATTCGAGTTCCGGCGGGTTGTACTCGAACCAAATCATATCGCCGCGAGGGATTACAGGCTCTATGGAACCTCTCATCGCCTCTCCCTCCTTCGCTCAAGTATCTTCGCCAGTTCACGGTCGAGCTGCATTGCGAACGCTTCATCCACCCGGTTTGCGTAGATGACCACCGCACCCGGCTCGATGTGGATTGACCTGTCAACCTGCCCGCCGCCTGCGCCGGCAAGCGCCATAGCGGGGACAGGCATCTCTCGTGGCAGAGTCGGCTTCGGAACCGCGCGGGACGTTGCAGGCGCGGTCGCGGGAACGATGAGCTGCCCGCCTATGGGAAGCGCCTTCTCTCTTGCGAGGCGCTCGTACTTTATCTTCTCCAGGCTCTCAGGCAGGAATATGTCCGGTATCTTCGAGATGACCCAGGTGACCTTGTCCCAGACCCAGTCGAGAACGCCGGTGATCGCGTCCCGGATCGCGCCAAAGATGTTGACTACAACGTCTTTCGCCGAGGTGAACAGTGAGACGAAGGTGTCCTTGAATCCCGTCCAGGCCGCAACTGCGAAGTTGACAGGTGCAAGCAGGACATCCTTGATCTTCCCCCAGTTGGAGATGATCCAGTCAATCACGGTGCTTATCGCGCTGCGAACGTGCTTGAAGCCTCCTATGACAAGTCCGATAGGTCCAAGCAGGAAGAGCAACGCG
>CAYWBA010000465.1:0-2477 GCA_964455955.1 uncultured Planctomycetota bacterium
GAGAAGCGCTTGCGGAGGATATCCATGACCGCTTCCGTCTTCTCAACCGGCAGGAGCACCCTGATAAGCGTGCGGCTTTCCGAAAGCCTGTCAGACCATACATCTGACAAGGGATATTCCTTGAGAGTCTCGTGTACTGCTTCATCCCTCTCTGTAGGAAGGAAAATCTCAATCATTCGAAGCGTCATGTTCTTGGCTCCAGCCTGTTTGTTTCTTGTAACGACTTGCAACAAGATTAACCATCCGGGGCGGATGATTCAAATGCAAATTTAAGAACTACAAGACAGATGGATTTCTCTGGTAGGGAGCAGAAGGTATTAGCCCGCATTTCTCACAAGATTTTGCCGGCGGCGGGCCCTTCTTGCCCGCATGCGGCGTCCTCCGCGCTCGCTGTCCTGCGCGTATCTACTGATACGATTCCGGAATCTCGCTTGTGCGTCCTTGCCTGAGTGCAAGAATAATCCCGCCGCACGAAATAGGCCGTCTATGGCGCGACAGGTGGAATCCCTCTCGCAATGTATTGCCTCCACGCAACATGCGGCTTTATTCGACAAACCCCTGTGAGAAATCCGGGCTAAACTTGACTAACTTGTTGCCGGCTACTGCTGAAACGCGAAAGATTTCTTGTTCTTGCGCCACCAATTCTTCCACTGCTGATAGTTATCAAATTTCTGGCCGGTAAGATGCTCAAGTGCTTTGATGGCGGCGTTTACGACCTTCTCGGCACTTTCTTCCACATTCGCTGTTTCCACAATGAGATAAGGTCTGTTCGACTTGCGTCCAATCCCGTGGACGGTGATGGGGCCGCTGGAGCCTCAGCACGGATAAAAGTACATGGCGAGCCATCTGGCGCCGCCGGAGCCAACCGCCGCTTGAGCATCTGACCTGGCCACCCCACTGAGTTCAACCGCATTCCACTTGTTCGGGCACACCTTGTTCTTGAGAGTCCCGTAGGAGTGACTTTGACCCGCAGGGGTCGGGCGGGAGGAATTGTCCCAAATCTCGTCACCTGTCGCCCCGGCAGGGTCTATCGTCAACTGCCCGAAGTGCAGGCTTGCGGGCGTCCTGTCTGCCCTGGAGCAGTAAAACATCAAGGTGAGCTTTGCGATGTCTGCCCCTTTGGGTATCGAACTCAGGTCAAATTTCAGCCAGCCCTTCTTCCAGCCTTTGCCGAAGGATGTAGTAACTATCTCGGCAGCTTTCTTGTCCACCTCGCCGCTTGAGTCAACCCAGCCGGCAGCAACCACTTTCAGCTTCTGGTTGAGTTTCTCAATTACAGCCACGTACTTGTAAAGCGAAAGCACTTTCTCAATGCTTTTTTTGTCTTTTATGCAGCTTAAGCTCTCAATCCCGGCAAGTGCGACATCCAAATCATCGCCCGTTACTTTCTTTGAAGCGGGAGGCTTGAGTTTCTTCACAACAGGCTTGACAGTTTTGTAAATGCTTTCTACTGCCTTACTTGTGCCTGTAGCACCGAGGGCTTTGAGGATAGCGGCAAGCACCTCCGGCTCCCTGCGGTTTGCAGAAAGCCCTTTTTTGAGGTAAGGAAGCGCAATTTTGGCTATTTTCTCCCCTTCTTTCGTTGCCTTTGTCTGGTCTTTTGTCTCTTCTTCTATTTTCTTTTCGACTTTCTCTCTCATCCCTCCAAGTATTTTTGCCACAGCACATCGCACCTTGCCGGTATCTTTGCTCAAGATGGGCCCCAGTGCTTTCACAATTAGCGGGTGAATAGTCTTTCCCAGTTCCTCTATCATCTCGATACGCTTCGATTCTTCCTGCTCGCCCTCATAGGAGCTGCTAAACTCCTCGACCCTCTTTTTTATCTCTTCTTCAGACCTTGCCTCCTTGTTTTTCGCCTGGGCTGCACAGACAATCAGCCCTGCCGAAAGGAAAATTACCACAAACTGTTCGAATCTTTTTCTCATAGAAAGAACCTGTTCTTGTCAGTTGCCTTCAGGGGCCTGGCTACAATTGGCCCTGCCTTTGTGACAAAGACACACATCACCTTATACGAATCACATCTGCAAAATACGAGTGCCGCGGTCATAAAATTCTCACATCATCCTTATGCTTTTGCTCTATTTCGAATAAAAGGATACCAGGCGGTACTCTACTTTTCTGTTGAAACGCCAAGTTACTCAATCACCAGGCACGCTTTCCAGTTATTGAGTTGACTTGCAGCGGCAAGGTGTTAAAATCCGAAAATGACGGGGAATCCGTCCCGCGTACAGGTGCTGGCGCACCCCCCTGAGGGAGAGTTTTTTGGCCCAGACTTCACTTGAGATACAGCAAGATTCGGTCAGAAAAACTATCGTGAGAATCCTCCTGGTGCTGGTGTGGCTTTACCTTTTCCTGCTGGCAGTCACACTCATGGGTTCCGCGTTCAAGCTTTTCGGCAAGGGTTTCGCAAGAGCGCTGCTCGAATACACCGGCAACCCCATAACGGGCCTCTTTATCGGCATCCTCGCCACAAGCAT
>CAYWBA010000466.1:0-660 GCA_964455955.1 uncultured Planctomycetota bacterium
CTAAGGAAACTGTCGAAGTTCTGGAAGGAAGGTGCTCTGAAGGGATAGATTTTGTTCTTGAACGCGGCGGTTCTGTCTCAGGGACTGTCTTCAGCCAGGACGGGAATCCCGTAACAGGTGCGCGCATCCGCGGCTATAGCGGCCAGTGCTGCAAAACCGCATGCACGGATATGGAGGGAAGGTTTGACCTTACAGGCCTCACAGGGGAGAAGGTTTCCCTCAATGTCCACGCACGACGGTTCGCATCACTTGCAAAGCACGATGTCCCGGTAAGCACAGAGGGACTTCGCTTAACACTCAAAAAGCGCGCGTCTATTAGAGGCACCGTCATCGCAGACAGGGAACTGAATTATTTTTCCGTCAGTGTTTCTCCCTGCCGGGGTCCGGGTGAGGCCACGTGGGCCATGAGGCAACTGGTCAGCGGCTCCAACAGACACTTCAGCTTTGGAAACATTGCCCCCGGCCGCTACATAGTTCATATCAGCGCAAAGGGTTACGTGCAGGGAACCGGCTCTCAGATTGTTGAAGTGAAAGAAGGAGAAACCGGAGAGAACCTCATATTCGAGCTTGTACGTGAGTAACTATCTGCCTGCCCGTAAAGGAGTTACGTAAAAAATCCAACTAAAAAGCGATAATGTGCTTGCCAAAGTGCGGATAAAA
>CAYWBA010000466.1:670-2473 GCA_964455955.1 uncultured Planctomycetota bacterium
AGGTTAGGGGTATTTTACCGTCCTGATGTTGGACTGGCGGGTGGCGTAGCCACCGGGTTGAACCCGGCAACAAGGCAAAGTGCTTGCGGCACCCCGGCTGAGGGAGGACGGATGTCCGGGAAACTGCTTCATATTTGCGTAATTGCGCTGGCGGTGCTTACAGCAGCAGGCTGCGGCGCCGACTCCGGCACCACACACGCCGCCGCCCCCTTCCAGAGCTTGCCGAAGAATCACTCCGGGCGGGATTCGTACCCTCCCGGCTCCACTCCCGATGGCGCAACGGAGCTCGAGCTGGAAGTTTTCGCCATGGTCAATGCCGAGCGCCTCAAGGCAGGGCTTGACGAGCTGGTGTGGTGTGACGGGCTTTACACTCTTGCCCGGGCCCACTCCTGCGATATGTGCGATCGCGGGTTCTTCTCGCATTTCAACCCGGAAGGTGAAGACCCGACCACCCGCGGCCGCGAGGGTCGCGCGGGAAATCATACCTTCATCTCGATTGTACCCGACCCCTACCTTGGAATAGCGGAAAATATCGCCGAGGGCTACTCATGCGCGCAGACTGTTATGACCGCGTGGATGAACTCGCCCGGCCACAGGGAAGCTTTGCTCAACGGCGATTACACCCATATCGGCGTGGGCATCTGCACCGAATGCGGCAGGCACTGGACTATCTGCCTGGCAAGGAATGTCAGTCTCCCCAGCGAGTGAAGTTGGGCATAACGAGAACAAACTTTACACCTGCATCGCCCGCTCTCCGATATTAAATCTTCTTTATTGTCCCGAACCTGAGAGGGATTTGCGAAGTAATAACTGTGTGCACTCCAAGGGAGGCCGCATAAGTGACAACAAGGGAGAAGCTCTTAACCGCACTGATTCTGGCGGGCATAGCTGTGCTGGTCGTGCTGGGTCTTTGGAGCCTGCGCCCACCGCAGGTACCGGAGCCGGCAACCGGTCCGGCTGCCGGCCAGACCCCTCCGGGAGAACCTGTCCCGCAGGAGGTCCTCCAGCCACCTCCGTTGCCGCAGGGCCAAACCCGGCCTGAGAGAATTGAGCTTACGCCTGACGCAGTTGGCCGCGCCTCCATTGCGGGCAAAGTGGTGGACGAGCAGGGCAAGCCGCTTGAAGGCGTACTGGTAACCGCCATCCAAAGACAGCAGGCACTCAGGTCAGGCTTCAGCGGCCCGGAGGGCAGATACGAAATCAGGGCGCTTGCTCCCGGCTACTACGACCTCCGCACTGACAAGGAAGGCTACGCTGTGGCAACGAGGCGCAATATCCAGGTAAACAAAGAGCAGACAACCTCCGGAATTGACTTTGAGCTTGTTCCCGGCGGTATTTTCAGCAGCGTGGTTGTTGACGAATACGAAAACCCCATCCCAGGCGCGAGAGTTACCCTTTACGCCTCCGGGCCTGGCGGCGCACAGGGGCTCGCGGGGCCCCTGCGTACCCAGATGCAGAACCTCTTCCACGCCCAGGCAGACGCCCGGGGCGCCTTTGTAATGCCTAATATCGCTCCCGGAGATTATCTTGCAATCGCCCAGCATGACGACTACATCCCAAGCGACCGCGTCCCGATTACAATCAGGGCATTTGAAACTTCGACTCACAAGTTTATCCTTGAGCTGGGCGGCTCTGTTTCAGGCACCGTCACCGACACTGACGGTAACCCTGTCCCGGAGGCCCCGGTATGGCTGACTATCTCCGCCGGAAACATGGCCCGTACCAAGGGAGGCAAGACAGATATGCAAGGGAAGTACATAATCACAGGTCTCCCGTCCGGCGTGGTCACCGTATAAGTTGCTT
>CAYWBA010000467.1:0-2456 GCA_964455955.1 uncultured Planctomycetota bacterium
ATGCAAAATGAGGCCTCTTTTTCAAAACGGGCTTTGTTTGCTCCATACTCTCCCGCTAAATCCTGCAATTGTGGGGAATCCGGGGCATGAGCCAGCAGCAGTTCCAGAATCATTTTGCGGGTTTTATCTATCTTCTCAGACCTGGTTCTTACGACCAAATCTTGTTCTACCGGGTAAACGCAGGAAGCAACGAGCTTTGTCCAACCGCGAACTTGTACTTCTACGGAGCAAATCCGGCAACCCCCAAAAGGTTCCAGTTTTTCGTGGTGACAGAGTGTGGGTATAGATATCCCCGCACTCTGGGCTGCCTCCAGGATGGTCATCCCTTCCCTTGCTTTAACTTCTTTTCCGTCAATCTGTAAAAGGATGTCACTCATTTTTTTTGCTTTTTCTGATTATAACTCTTTCTTCTTCAGGGACAGGAGACGGAACAGGCTCGCCAGAAATCTTTTTCACCGCGTCAAAGCGAGGGGGGCAAACTTCAAAGCAAGTTCCGCACTTTGTGCATTTCTCTTGGTCAACGATATGGATCTTGTTCTTGCCACCGTCAATCGCCTCGGCAGGGCACTTCCTGAGGCAAATCATACAGGCCTTGCACTTATCCGGGTCGATATAGTATGAGATCAGCTCTTTGCAGTACAAAGCCGGACACCTCTTCTCCTTGATGTGTGCTTCGTACTCATCTCTGAAGTAGCGCAACGTGCTTAGGAACGGGTTAGGGGCAGTCTTACCTAAAGCACAAAGGGCGGCTTCAATGGCTGTCTCGGATAGCTCCTCCAAAAGCGCGATGTCGCCCTCTTTTCCCTTTCCTTCGGTGATATTAGTGAGAATCTTATGCATCTGCCTCAGGCCTTCACGGCATGGGACACATTTGCCGCACGATTCATCAGTGAGGAAGTTAATGAAGTACCTGGCGACATCAACCATACAGGTATCTTCATCCATTACAATCATACCACCGGACCCCATCATTGAACCGGCTTTGGTGAGTTCATCAAAACCTACTTCCAAATCCAACAGTTCTTCAGGGATACATCCTCCGGACGGTCCCCCGGTCTGCACTGCTTTGAATCTCTTGCCGCCAGGGATTCCACCGCCTATCTTGTAGATAATATCTTTCAGGGGCATGCCCATGGGCACTTCCACAAGGCCTGTATTGGTAATCTTACCGACCAGGGAGAAAATCTTCGTGCCCTTGCTTCTTTCAGTTCCAATTTGAGCAAACCAGTCGGCGCCTTTGTTGATGATAAGCGGCACATTCGCCCATGTCTCAACATTATTCAAAACGCTGGGTTTACCCCAAAGGCCCTTGATGTTGGAGCGGATATACTTCGGTCTGGGCTCTCCTACCCTGCCTTCCAATGCCGTCATCAGAGCGCTCGATTCACCACAGACGAAAGCGCCGGCCCCCTGGTGTACTATAACATTGAAATCGAAGCCTGAGCCAAGGATATCTTCCCCAAGAAAACCATACTTCTCTGCCTGCTTAATCGCGAGGGTGATATTTTCTACTGCCAGGGGATATTCCTGTCGAACGTAAATGTAGCCCTCGTGGGAGCCGATGGCATAGGCTCCGATGACCAACCCCTCAAGGACTGAGTGAGGGTTCCCCTCGATAAGGCTCCTATCCATATACGCTCCAGGGTCCCCCTCGTCTGCATTAACGATCACATACTTTATTTTGCCAGGGGCATTGCGAGATCCTTCCCACTTCCTCCCTGCGGGAAAGCCGCCACCTCCCCGCCCTCTCAGGTCGGATTTTTTGACTTCGTCCAATACTTGCTCGGAGGTCATCCCGGAAAGAACTTTGGCTAACGCGGAATAACCGCCAATTGCCAGATAGTCATCTATGCTCTTAGGGTCAATACTACCGTTGGAACCGAAAACAAGCCGCTCCTGGTGTTTGTAGAATGGGATTTCAGATTCGTGAATTATCTTTTCATTGGTGCTGGGGTCGGTATAGAGTAAACGCTCTATGACCTTCTTCTCCTTTATGGTCTGGGAGATAATTTCAGGAACATCCTTGGGTTCTACTTGGAAATAACATATTTCCTCAGGGTGAATAACGATAATAGGACCCCTCTCACAAAAACCATGGCAACCAGTCCTCCTGAAGTCCACCTCAGCACTTAAGCCTTGTTTTTTAATCTCCTCTTCAATACTCGCAGCGACTTCTCCACTGCCAGTAGCAAGGCAGGCAGATCCTGAACAGAGTGTAATAGAAGGTTTATTTAGGTCTCTTTTCGACAAGATGCCCTTCCTGAATTCTTCCAGTTCAGCGGGCGAATTTATCCGCGACATAATTTTATCCTACTCGTAGTTTTTTAACACGTTTGCTGTCTCGCCCGGCGTCATCTTGCCGTGGGTCTTCCCATTGATTTCCATCACCGGTCCTAAGGCACAGCAGCCGAGGCAGTTAACAGTCTCCAGGCTGAACTTTAAATCCAAGTCCGTTT
>CAYWBA010000468.1:0-2455 GCA_964455955.1 uncultured Planctomycetota bacterium
TTGGCAAGGGAATTGAGATCTATGCGTGCGAGGCATCTAAACAGTTGTTGGGCCTGGAAAAGGTTGAACTAATACCAGGAATGAAAATAGTGGGGGCAGGCACTTTGAATGACCTTGCGCTGGATGCAGGCGCAACAATGTGGTTTTAGTGGTGAGCTTATGGAAAGGTTATACTTAGACCACGCGTCGGCCAAGCATATTGACCCAAGGGTTCTTTCTTTTGTCGAACGCTATCTTCGAGAGGATTTCGGTAACCCTTCATCCCTCCACTCGAGAGGATTGGCGGCAAGAAATGCCATAGAGGATGCCAGGAAAAAGGTTGCAGAACTGATAGGCGCGAAGAAAGAAACAAGTATCGTTTTTACCAGTGGCGCGACAGAAGCCAACAACCTGGCCGTCAAGGGCACCGCACTCAGGAATCAGGCAAAAGGAAAAGAGGTTGCGGCAAGCGCTATAGAACACATGTCAGTCCTCAATCCGATGAAAGAGCTTCAAAAAAGTGGTTTCGAGCTGACCATTGTGCCGGTTGATTCAACAGGTGTTGTGAACCTGGATAGACTCGACGAGATCGTGGCTGAGAACACTACACTGGCATCCGTGATGTACGCCAACAACGAAATAGGGACCATTGAGCCTATCAAGGAGATAAGTGAAGTGGTCCATAAGAACAGGGCATATCTACACGTAGATGCGACAGCTGCTGGTGGCTTTGTGCCAATAGATGTGCAAAGCGATGGAATTGACCTGCTGACGTTATCGTCCAATGATATGTACGGTCCCCAGGGTGCCGGTGCATTGTACGTGAAACCGGGCGTAAAGCTTCAATCGGTCCTTCTTGGCGGCGGGCAGGAACGCGGACTCAGGTCCGGGACGGAGAATCTGTTCGCCATCACCGGAATGGGGGAGGCGGCAAGAATAGCAAAGGATGAAATGGAGATAGAAAACAAGAAGCTCATAGAGATAAGAGACAAACTTATTGATGGGGTATTGAGTATTGAGGCGTCGTATCTTACAGGTCACCCCACACGAAGGCTCCCAAATCATGCAAGCTTTCGGTTCAGCCGCATCGAAGGCGAGAGTATCCTGCTCAATATGGATACTGCGCACAACATACAGGTGTCCACAGGATCAGCCTGTTCCTCGAAGACACTGGAACCGTCTCATGTCCTATTGGCAGTGGGTCTGAAACACGAAGAAGCACACGGGTCAATGGTTTTGACATTGGGGCGGTCAAACAGGGTTGAAGACATACCCAGAATCGTGGACGCTGTCAGGAAAACGGTTCAAAGACTGAGAGAGCTCTCACCACTTTGAAGTACAAGGAGATAGTCTGCATGGCACAAGCAGGTTACAGCGAAAAGGTGATGGAACATTTCATGAACCCAAGGAATGTGGGGACGATAGAGAATCCGGATGGCTATGGGAAGGTGGGAAACCCTGTATGTGGCGACCTGATGGAAATATTCATCAGGGTGAAGGACGACATCATCTCCGACATGAAATTCAAAACTTTTGGCTGTGGTTCTGCCATTGCCACGAGCAGCATGGTGACTGAGTTAGCGAAAGGCATGCATGTTGACGAAGCGATGAAGATAACACGTGATAATGTGGCAAACGAACTTGACGGCTTACCTCCAAAGAAGATGCACTGTTCCAATCTGGCTGCAGATGCGCTGCATGAGGCAATCAAGGATTACAAAACCAGAAAAACAAAGACGCGGAATGCCTGAGTAATCGCGGATGCCAAGCAGCGGCATCAGGCCTTGCCCAGTACCTCACGGACCTTTCGCCCAAGACCCTCGGCAGTGAAAGGCTTCTCAAGAAATGCCTTGTCCTGGTCAAGGATTCCTCTCTGCAGGATATCCTGCTCGGCGTAGCCGGAGCAATACAGAACCTCAATCCCGGGCCGCTTCTCGGCAAGGAGCTTGAACATGTCCGGTCCGTTCATACCGGGCATGACTACATCTGTCATAACCAAATGGATTTGTCCCTGGTGTTCCTCACAGACTTTGAGTGCCTCTCCGCCGTTTGCCGCCTCCAGCACGGTGTAGCCAAGGTCTCTTAACTCAAGAGCCGCGAGTTCCCGGACAATATCTTCATCTTCCACCAATAATATGGTCTCCGTGCCGCACAGGGATACTACCTCTTCCGGGACCTTATACCTGTCTGGTTCAGCGGGTTCTTTTACCCGCGGCAGGTATATCTTGAAAGTAGTGCCCAGACCTGGCTCACTGTAAACCCGTATGTCTCCCCCGCTCTGGCGGATTATGCCGTAGACTGTGGAGAGGCCCAATCCCGTCCCTTCGCCCGGAGCCTTGGTAGTGAAGAACGGATCGAAGATGTGAGACAACGTTTCGCGGTCCATGCCGTAGCCGGTATCGCTTACTTCAAGCATGACATAATTGCCGGGAGGAGCGAGATAACCGCTGGGATGCTCTTCGCTAAGATGGACGTT
>CAYWBA010000469.1:0-2454 GCA_964455955.1 uncultured Planctomycetota bacterium
GCCTGCGACGGGAATCGCGCCCGTCGCGGCCACGGAAAGTACTGAGATAGACTCTAAGGAGGGACGAGCGTGAATGCTGAGGCACAGGTTTCAGAAGGGATAGACCATTTCCACAAGAACATTGAGGCTATTCTTGAAAACATGGGGAAAGTCCTTGTCGGGCACGAGGCGGCAATCGAGCATACGCTCATATGCTTCCTCGCCGACGGGCACGCACTTATCGAGGGAGTGCCCGGGCTTGGCAAGACACTGATGGTACATACGCTTGCCCAATCCATTGGCGGCAAGTTCTCACGCATACAGTTCACGCCCGACCTTATGCCCTCGGATATTGTCGGCACGGACATTGTGATAGAGGCCGAATCGGGCAGGAAGACGTACGAATTCAAGTACGGGCCGGTATTCGGCAACATTGTACTTGCAGACGAGGTAAACCGCGCAACACCCAAGACGCAGTCGGCGCTGCTCGAGGCCATGCAGGAGAAGAGAGTGACAGTCGGCGGCAATACGTATGACCTGCCAGCCCCGTTCTTCGTCATGGCGACCCAGAACCCGCTTGAGATGGAAGGAACCTACCCCCTGCCCGAGGCGCAGCTTGACAGGTTCTTCTTCAAGCTGCTGCTCAAATCAAGCTCCCTTGAGGAACTGGTTAAAATAGCCGAGCGTACCACAGGCGAGCAGGTGCCTCAGGTTCAGGAGGTAAGCCATGGAGAGGATATTCTCCGCATGAGGAAGCTTGTGCGGGAGGTTCCAGCCGCGGAGCACGTAATGAAGTTTGCAGCGCGTGTGGTTATGGCAACTCAACCCGAAGGCGGGTCTGCAACGGAGCTTGTCAAGCAGTATGTCCGCTACGGTGCAAGCCCGCGCGGCATGCAGGCGCTCATACTGGGCGCGAAGGTGCGCGCGCTGATGAAGGGCCGGTATAACGTGGCGTTTGAGGACATGAAGGAGGTCGCCGCCCCCGCGCTGAGACACAGGATAATTCTCAACTTCGAAGGTGAAGCTGAAAACATAGACTGCGACGAGATAATATCTCAAATACTCCAAAAGACCCCGGAACAAGCAAGAAAGTAACATGGCTGCGAAAAAGGAACTGCTCGGGAACACCCGCCTGTTGATACTGGGGGTTGCAGCCGGTTTTTCGCTGATAACTTTGTCTTTCCTGCTTGAGGGGGCCTTTGGCTGGTTTATTCTAACATCGTTCAAAGTCACACCTGATGGTTTGCTTGTCTCAAGCATCCTCGGTTTGGCAGCACTTGCTGTTCCGGTTGCTTACGCAATCTTTCTTATCAGAAAGTACAGCGAGAACAAGGCGGCCGCAGCAATCATTCAACTGGTTCTAACAGTCGCCTGTATTCTAATTGTCCACGCGCTTAAAGGCGTCACATACCTGTATCTTCTTAGACAAGCTATTAATGCCCGTCTGAATTACTCCTATTCTTTCACCTCGGCCGAGATTATCGTGACCACTTTTGTTCCATTTCTGCTGGCAAGCGGCGGAATCTTCATGCTCGGCTGCACTGCAGTCTGGTCCAGCCCGAAGCTTATAGAAACCTTGTCCGAGTTCTATGAAAAGGTAAAAAAACGGCTGGCGAACCCTGCACTTCTGTGGTGGTGCGTTCTACTTGCAGTCGCAGCTCTTGCAAGGCTCATCTGGATACTTCTCGTACCTTCTGAGCCTGCAGAGGATTTTGCAGTTTATGACAGATATGCGATGAACCTGTCAAGCGGGCTTGGGTACCTAAACGATGCCGGCCAGCCCACAGCATACTGGCCCGTAGGGTACCCTTTCTTCCTGTCGCTAATCTACAGAATCTTCGGGCACTCGCTTGCCGCGGCCAAGGCCGCGGGAACGCTGCTCGGCATGGCGACAGTAGCGCTCACCTATCTTGTCGGCAAGCTTGCCGTGGGAAAGCGTGCAGGCGCTGTCGCGGCGCTTATCGTGGCCCTTCTTCCGGGCCAGTTCACCTACGCAAACTTTACTGCAAGTGAAACACTCTTCACTCCCCTGCTGCTGGGCATTGCATACGTTACTCTGCGCTTCGAGAAAAGCATGCGCACCGCCATAATTACCGGAGTTCTCGCAGGCATAGCCGCGCTCGTAAGACCTCTTGCGCTCCTCTTGCCCGGAGTTCTTCTGCTCTACTTCCTTTTGAGCAGGGAGCGTCTTGCGAAAGCGGCAATCCGTTTCGCAGTAATCATCCTGGTACTGCTCGCCGTCCTCAGCCCGTGGATTTTGCGAAACTACCGCGTCTTCAATAGGGTTATCCCCGTCTCAACCAACGGCGGCGCCAACTTCTTCATCGGCAATAACCCGAACGCAACCGGCGCTTACCATATCGCCTGCGTGAAAAATATACCTGGAAAAACGGAAATCGAGCGGAATTCGCAAGGTTATGCAATCGGCATGCGCTTCATTGCGGCCAACCCCGGCAAGTTCCTGGTCCTGGGACT
>CAYWBA010000470.1:0-2448 GCA_964455955.1 uncultured Planctomycetota bacterium
TTTCAGCTCGCCAAGCCTGACTATTCCGTCGGCATCCGTGTCGATGTAGGTAACTTCACAGCCATGCTCCTCGACGTGCTGGGCAGTCTCAAGGACTGCGGGGTGTTCTACCGCAGAGGTTATTACGTGGTTGCCTCTGCCTGAGTATTTCTCGATAACTCCGCGGATAGCCTGGTTGTCGCTTTCAGTACCGCCGCTTGTAAAGATTATCTCCTCCGGCTTGCAGGTCAGGAGTGCCGCGACCTTGCCGCGTGCTTCCTCAACGCCTTTGCGTGCCTCCCGGCCGGATGAGTGAAGGCTTGATGCGTTGCCGAAAGTGTCAAGAAAATACGGCATCATCGCTTCAACCACGCGCGGGTCTGTACGGGTTGTGGCATTGTTGTCGAGATATACTTTCATGTCAACCCTTCTAAGACAGCCAACCGGTTGCCCACTCTGAATCAAATATGACCAAATTAGTCAGGTTGTCAAGTTACTTTCGCAAAATTCGTCTCCGGCACGGCCAAACCACTGTTCTTACAGTGTCCTGCCCACGGCAGATGCAATACCTCGAAGCTCGCCCATCAGCTCCTGGAATTTCTCGGGGCGAAGTGCCTGCTTCCCATCAGAGAGGGCGCGCTCAGGGTAAGGATGTATCTCTATAAGGAGCCCGTCAGCGCCTGCCGCGATAGCCGCCCTGCTTATTGCGGAAACGTAGTGCCACCTTCCGGCAGCGTGCGAGGGGTCTGCTATAATGGGCAGGTGCGAGTAGTGCTTGCAGACGGGGATACAGCTTACATCGAAGGTGCTGCGCGTACTGCTTTCAAATGTGCGAATCCCCCGTTCGCAGAGAATAACCCTGCTGTTGCCTTCCGCAAGGATATATTCGGCCGAAAGCAGGAGTTCCTCCACAGTATTCATCATGCCGCGTTTCAGCAGAACAGGCTTGCCGATACGTCCCGCGGCCCGAAGCAGGGCGAAGTTCTGCATATTGCGTGCGCCAATCTGAATTATGTCGGAGTACTCTGCCACAAGGTCGAAATGGTCCGGCGATACAGCCTCGGTGACGGAAAGCAGCCCGAATTCCTTCTTGACCCTGCCTATGAGCTTGAGCCCCTCCTCGCCAAGCCCCTGGAAGGAATACGGCGAAGTCCGGGGCTTGAAAGCGCCAGCACGCATAACTGCAACACCTGCCTCCTTGACCACGGCGGCTGCTTCATAGAGCTGCTCCTCGCTCTCCACCGCGCAGGGGCCGGCCATAATCACAACCCTGTTCGCACCTATCTCGACCCGCTCAACGCATCCTTCGACCCCGTCCAGGCTGACAGTGGAATCCCCGGGGTGGTGGTCGCGGCCGGCAAGCTTAAAAGGCTTGAGCACTCTTGTAAGCGAATCCACGCCTGGAAGAATCTCCAAACGCTGCGGGTCTGCTGCTATCCCTGTTCCAATAGCGCTTATCACGGTGCGTTCCTCGCCCTTCAGGAACTGGGCAGTGAAGCCGAGCCTGGATATTTCCGCAACCACGCGGTCTATCTCTTCAGGTGTGGCGCCGCGTTTCATGACAACAATCACTGCTGTTTATCCCCACGTCACAGTCGCAAACGGGCGGAAGTCCTGTATATTAGACCAATCCAAATGCAAGTCAAGCAAATTTAGGATGAGATTGACTCCGGCCCGGTTCAGGGTATAATCCATTCTTCGCAGCAAGGAGGAGATATGAAGCCAATTATCCTTATTAACTGCAATGTTACTGAGCCTCCGATGAATTACGTTCAGAGGGCCGCCTACGTTGAGCGCGTAACTGAAGCCGGGGGGCTCCCTCTCCTCGTGCCGCCCCTCTCTGCGGAAGAAGACATAATCCACGCCCTTTCAGTTGCAGGCGGCGTTATACTCGCAGGCTCCGATGATATAGACCCCTCTATCTACGGCCGCAAGCGGCATGAGAAAACAAAATTTATGCACCGCCGCCGCGAGAAGTTTGACCTGAAGCTCTCACGTATTGCATACGAACGCGACATCCCGCTCCTGGCCATCTGCGGCGGGTTCCAGGCCCTTGCCGTTGCGCTCGGCGGCACGCTTTTGCAGCATATCCCCGACTCCGTGCCCAATTCCCTCAACCATTTCGTCAGGGAGCCTGGCGACCCGCACCACGATGTCGAGATAGACCGCGAAAGTATCTTGTTTTCCATCGTCGGCGAAAGCCCGCTCGAAACCAACAGCCACCACCACCAGGCGCTCAAGCAGGTGCCCGGCTGCCTTAAAGTCACCGCGCACACCGCGGACGGGGTGATAGAGGCATACGAGGACTCGAAAAAAAAGTTCTGCATCGGCGTGCAGTGGCACCCGGAACGCATGCCGGGCCGAAAACCCCATGAAGCGCTCTTTGAAGCCCTCCTCGTGCGAAGCGCAGAGCAGGCGAGCAGTAGAACAGGTGAACAGGAGAAATAAAAACTCGTTGCTCGCCTGCGG
>CAYWBA010000471.1:0-2444 GCA_964455955.1 uncultured Planctomycetota bacterium
TGGGAGTCCTGCTCGGGGTCTCAGCGTTCGGCCTGCTTGATGAGGCTTCTCTTGACCACATGTCTTTCATCACGGAAATCGCGCTGGGGTTTGTGGCATTCAGCATTGGTTCGGAACTCAGTATCGCTTCACTGAAACGGCAGGGATACGGCATAATTTCAATTATCCTGGGTGAGTCGTTCGCGGCGTTCCTTGTGGTGTTTGGTGCTCTCTACCTGCTCACCGGGGACTTGCCTCTCGCGCTCATTTTCGGTGCCGTGGCCCCGGCAAGTGCCCCTGCGGGCACTGTGGCAGTAATCCAGGAATGCCGGGCGAAAGGCAGCCTGACCAAGTCTCTCTATGCGATTGTCGGTTTTGACGACGGGCTTGCAATCCTTATCTTTGGTTTCGCCGATGCCATTGCAAGAAGCATCCTGGTACATGAAGAAACCGGGGCTTCAGAAAGTCTGTTGCCACTGATGTGGGTGCCTGCCAAAGAAATTGTCTTGAGCCTGTTGATAGGAATCGCAGTGGGGTTTGCCTTTTGCCAACTGGTTCGCCGACTCAGAAGCCCCAGTGAGATATTCATCGTGGTTTTCGGCGCAGTCCTTGTAGCCACTGGCCTGTCAGTAACCATGAACCTCTCGCTCATTCTCACCAACATGGTGGTTGGATTCATGCTGGTAAACACGCGCCGGGAAGAACTCGTGCGCAAAGTGATGGCTCCAGTGCTCCAGTTCATGCCGCTTCTCTTCATCCTCTTCTTCTGCCTTGCCGGTGCCCACCTGGACATTGCCGCGCTTCCTCACCTGGGACTGATAGGTGTTGCCTATGTCCTCGGACGCTCCGCAGGGAAATTCGCCGGCGCAGGCATCGGCGCGAGGATTGGGAATGTCGAGGAAAAAATCAAGAAGTACGTGGCTCTGGGAATCCTGTCACAGGCGGGAGTGGCTATCGGCCTTGCGCTCATAGTCAAACACCAGTTTGACCAAATCGGGACGGAACACTCTGCTGCCCTTGGCACGGCGGTAATCACTACAATCACCGCAACGTGCATAGTATTCGAGATTATTGGACCCATACTGACAAAAATCGCGCTGAGTAAGGCGGGGGAGATTCCACAGCAGGCGGAGGACTAAGAAGAATGGTATCGGTTCTGACTGCCAATATGGAGGAGCAGATATGGCTGAGAGATTGATTGGCGATAAGAGAGTCAGAGATGTGGCTAAGCTGATTGTCGAGAATGCTGCTGTTATCAGCCCGGATGCCCCTCTGGAGGAGCTGCTGGCAAAAATAGTTGAAGACCCGAGGACACGGCATGTCTACATCGTTGACAAAGATGGCGTCCTTCTCGGTTCTGTCAGGCTGAACGCTATTCTGAGGCAGCTTTTCCCTTATATCACGTCAGTTTCCCCTGGCCATGAGAGGCTGCTTGACGTTCTTGCAAGTTTTGAGGCCGGGAGAGTCAAGGACATAATGAATGCAGACCCCAGCTTCGTACACGAAGGAAGCACCGTGACCGAGACGGTGGATTTGATGATAACAGAGCAAGTGAATGAGCTGCCGGTAGTTGACAACCAGCGGCGAGTAATGGGAGAGGTCAATTTCCTGGAGATTATTTCCGCGTACTTGAAAGCGAAACAGAGTAGCTGATGCCCCTCAGCGTCAACTTGCAGCCGGAGCGAAATGATGCTCGCATTCATTCAAGGAATCGGAATCTGGGAGTTGGTGATTATTGGCGGGATAACGGGGTGTAATGACAGCTAAACTTTCACAAGAAAATCTCAACTTTTCTGGAATATTCCAGCCGCTCAGGTGTTGCATATTTAGAGGCAATAGGCAGTAGCGGCGAAGCCGCATATTTAGCCGCGCTGCTTGCAGCGCGTAATAAACAATTCAACCGCGGATAAACGCAGATGAACGCAGATAATCACAGCGGGAAAGCTCAAATGCCAAAGCTCAAATGCCAGAACCGGGTCACAGAGGCACGGAGACACTGAGAAGAAAATGATGTGGTTAAAAACAAAAAAGGAGAAGGGTCAATGACCCTCCCTGCACCCGAACAGAACGCGAACAGTCGAGTAACCCCGGAACAAACGCAATCTCCTCCTTCCAGTACTACGACTCCACCGCGGGCGATAAGCACGACTGCGTCGGAAATAGAACCTATATGGAATTTGACGACGAGAGTTATATAGACTATACTTATGATGACCGCTATCAACTGGATTCGGAGACGCGATATACAAGTGCCCCTGCTCAGGTTTACAAGTACGAGTGGAGCTACGACGATGCAGGCAACCGCTCATGGCAGAAAAAGTGGACTGCTGTTGACACCTGGGCGCATTACAGGGAATACGACTACAATACAGCCAACCAGCTTACAGACGAGGACCAGTGGGATACAGTCAACAAAGGCACCTGGCAGGCGCATACTGACTGCTCTTACGACGGTTGCGGAAACA
>CAYWBA010000472.1:0-2444 GCA_964455955.1 uncultured Planctomycetota bacterium
AGGTAGTTGTACTCGGGGCTTCGCAGGAAGCCGAAGCCGTCAGGCAGTATTTCAAGAACGCCCTCGCCGTACATAAGGCCGTCTTTCTTTACACGCTCTTTTAAGATTTTGAAAATTAGGTCCTGCTTCTTCAAGCCGCTGTAGTCGGTGATATTTTCCTTTTTTGCAGTCTCTTGCAGCTCCTTCATGGTCATTTTTTGAAGCTGCGTGATGTGCACCTCGGCGCGTTTGATTTCCTCATACTTCTCGTAGTTTTTCGCCTCCTCACTCAATGTCGCCTGCGTGCGCGTGCTTGTTCCCTGTTCCGGGGTCTGCTTCTTAGATACGGTTTTCTTGGCGTTTGTTGAGATAGTTGCTGCGGTCAGGGACTCATACATTTGTGTGATTTTCGATTCGACCTTTTCGAGGGGTTCCACATTATTGACTACAAAGTCTGCCTTTTTCCTTTTCTTCTCGGGCGTATCCTGGAAGTTTTCTCTTCTTTCCAGTTCTTCCTTGGTCCAGCCTCTGTCTTCTTCAGTCCGTTTCAAGCGGGTCTCAAGGTCTGCATCGACAAACAAGGTTGTATCACAAACCTTGTTAAGGCCTGCCTCGAAAAGGAGAGGCGCATCAATTACCACCATCTCCTTGGCCTTGGGGTTCCCGCCACGCTTGGTCACAGCTTTTTCCACCTTTTCGACCTGGCTCTGGATTTCCGCGCTGATGCGGGGATGCATGATCTTGTTAAGCTTCTCGAGATTTCTCTTTGACTCGAAAGCTGCATGTGCGAGGTAAGTCCGGTAAACGTTACCTTGGGCATCAAGCACTGATTCCCCGAATTCTTCTACTATTTCTTCTTTGACCTTCTGGTCTGTGAGGAATGAGGATGCGATTTTGTCGGCATCAATAAGGACCGCGCCTTTCGAGGCAAGTATATGTGCGATAGTTGACTTGCCGCTTCCGATTCCTCCGGTAATACCGAGAATTACCACAGGCTTGTTGTTTTTCTTCGCCATTCTTTAACCCTTTCCTGAACTGCTTATTTGCCGTTGCTTTCTTGTGGGGGGGTAAATGCCGTTCTGAATCCTATAGTAGTTGTTATCTTGTCCGGCTTGCTCCCGTAACGGTTGGAACATCTCATTCTGCCGGCCGAATTGACCCATGACCCGCCTCTGAGGACTTTGTGACCTGTGTCTTTGAGACACACGGGGTTTTTCTTCTTGTGCTCGAGACCTTTGTAAAAATCCTCTCTGTAAAAGTCCTGACACCATTCCCATACGTTTCCCGCCATATCCATTATTCCATAAGGACTTGTCCCGTTACCAAACAGGCCGACCTTGGTTGTGCCGCCCTTGTGCTTTGCGAAGTTACAGCGCGTCTCGTCGGGTTGAGGGTTTCCCCAAGGATAAATATGGCCATCAGTCCCGCGAGCGGCTTTTTCCCATTCCGCTTCAGTGGGAAGTCTCCTGCCTTTCCATTTGCAGTAAGCAACTGCGTCATCATACGACACAAGAACTACCGGGTGCCTGCCCTTGCCCGGCGGGAAGGAACGAGTCCTCCTGTTCCAGTTGTAAGGCCTGGCCCACCTTGCATCCACATACGGAACGCGGTGGCCTGTAGCGCGGACAAATTTCTGGTAATCCTCGTTTGTAACCGGGTACTTGGAAATATAGTAGTTGTCCAGTTTGACCTCGTGGGCCGGGATTTCGTCCGGGTCGGAATGGTCCGAGCCCATGGTGAACCTGCTCGCCTTTATCAGAACCATGTTCTCAAAAAGGCCCGCCATCTTTTTAGCGTGTGCAAGCTTATCGGCAGCCTCCTGGCTTCCGGGCTTGTAGTACAACACCCTGGTGTACTCCTCGACAGCCTTGTCCCACTCCATCGGGTTCTCGTACTGTTTGCCTTTCACCATGTGTTCTGCGAAGCGCTGATTGACAAACTGTTGCCTTTCAGCCTTTGCGTCACCGAGCTTCTTCTCAGCTTCGCCCGCTACCAAAGCGTGTTTGTAATCTGAGGTAACCTTCTCAAACATTTCTATCGCCGTGTCGTAGTGATCCCTTTCGCTGGCTTTTTCAAGTATGCTCTTGGCCTGTGAGAGCAGGTCTGCGGCTGTTCTTTCATATTCCTCGATTTCCTCTTTGGCTCTGGCGGCGCGGTGCGCATACTTTGTCGTCCCTGAGGCGACGCGCTCGTAATACGGGAGAGCTTCCTGGAGCTTGCCTTCCGACCTTAGCTGTGCGGCACGTTCCATATCGTTGCCGGCATCTTTGTCCGCTTTTTCGACCGACCAGCGCTTTCTTAAATCCTTGACTTTTTCAATTACGATTGTGTTCGGATAGGTCTTGGCGATTTCGTCAAGGTTTACGATTGCATCGCCGAGATTGCCGTCTTTGTGAAGCTGGTGCGCTGCTGTAAACAGCTTTTTGACTTCATTTTCCTTCTGGGCTAGCTTGTGCAGGTCCGCC
>CAYWBA010000473.1:0-2440 GCA_964455955.1 uncultured Planctomycetota bacterium
GACACTGACAATCAGCTTGCTTGGACAACGGAAAACACCGGGCTCTGCGCAGGTTCTTGTCGAAATACTTTCGGATGAGAGCGACAGGTCAATGCACTTAAGCGCCGTGTATGCACTGGGTAAGCTCGGCGACCCGGCCGCGCTGGTGAAGCTGAAGGAAATCGTGGTGGGTACGCACGACTTTGAGCTTCTCCAAGCCGCGGCCTCGGCCATGCACGGGCTCGGGTCGAAGGAAGTTGTGAAGTTGCTTGCGGCGAGGATGAGGGACGACACGAATCCGCTGGCGCGGGAAGGGGCTGCGCAGGCTCTGGGTGATATAGGCAAGGCTGCGCTGGCGGCGGTGCCCCAACTGCTCAAGGCTGTTTCCTCAGACACCGACCGTGAGGTCAGGGAGGAGGCTGCGGCGGCATTGGCTGGAATAATCGGCCCGGCCATAATACCCATGCTGCCCGGGTTGATTGGCGGTGACTATTACCCGTGGAGAGTCCTCAGCCTTGCCGCGGATTACAGGCACTTGAGGGTGATAGGCAGGGAGACAAGCACCTTAAAGATGTGGGTGAGGGCAGTAAACCGGCTGGCCGTGCTGGGGTGGAATGAAGAAGACCCCGGGCTCCAGGCACAGATAAAGGCTGCCATCGCCCGCCTCGGCAGCGACGAGTGGAAAGAGAGGCAGGAGGCTGAAAAGGTCCTGCGAGGAATAGGCCTTCCCGCCAAGAAAGCCCTTGAGGAAGTCCTGAAGAGCGGAAACCTCACCACTGCGCACGCGGCGAAACGTATCCTGGCAGATTTCCACATCTGGGAGAAAGCAAAAGAGTTTGTCAAAGAGCAGAAGCTGGATGAGAATCTTATGTTTCTTATTTTGCTGCTTTCTGACAAAGATGATAAGGTACGCAACGGGGCACTTGAAAAGCTCAAGAAAAAATCAGATAAGGAGTTTGAGTCACAGCAGCAGTGGCTCCAATGGTACGTGGGAGAGCAGTCAAAATCCAAGTAACTGCGGGGTAACTTCTTTATGGAACCTGTGTTGATGGCGCTGTTGCTTGCGGGTAGCGCGTTCTTCTCCGCAAGTGAGACAGCGCTTTTCTCAATCCCGCGGTACCAGTTGCGCCAGTTGCAGAAGAAGGCCGGGCTCGGCGGCCGGAGCATCTGCGCCCTCATCGAGCAGCCCCCGAGCCTGCTTGTCACAGTCCTGCTGGGCAACATGTTTGTTAACGTGTTGTATTCGAGCCTCGCGGTATTCCTCGGCATGAGGCTCTCGCTTGAGCGTGGCTACCATGTGTTTGTGATAGTGGAGTCGGTCTCGCTTGCGTTCCTGATAGTTTTCGGCGAGGTGGTCCCAAAGTCGGTTGCTGTAAACAGGCCTTTGGTCTGCGGGCGAGTTCTCGCGCCGGTACTGGTTGTTTTCAAAACTGTGATTATGCCGCTTCGCGTGTTTTTCGAGCTCCTTATGAGGGGCCTTACCGCCGTTGTTCTCAGGCGCCGCAAAGATGCCCAGGTTTCACTTGAAGACCTCGGCAACCTTGTTGAGGTCGGGCGTGAGTTAGGTCTTCTTACGCCGCGCGAAAATGAGCTGCTCAGAGAGGTGCTCGAGTTTGCGACAATCGAGGCAAGGGAAGTCATGACGCCGAGGATAAATGTCAGACTCTACGATATTGACGGCGGCAGGGAAAAGCTCCTCAAGCTCATGCGGGAGAGCAAGCATTCAAAGTTTCCCGTGTACCGGGGCGAGCCGGATAATATTGTAGGAACTGTCCACGCCAAGGATGTGTTCTTGTACCCGGAGAAACCTTTGTCTGCCCTCGTTAGGCCAGCGGTTTTCTTCCCCGAGACTGCGAAGATAGACCAGGTACTGCGAAAACTGCTTGCCGAGCAGCGCACCATCGCGATGGTCGTGGATGAGTACGGCGGTCTCGAAGGAATTGTGACAATCGAAGACATCGTTGAGGAAATAGTCGGGGAAATAGAAGACGAGTTTGACAAGGCCAGGCGGAAGGCAACGCCTCTGGCCGGGGGCAGGTTCCTGTTGTCGGCTGACCTGTCGCTGCGGGAGTGGAGCGATATTTGCCACCAGTCATTCCGGGACGAGGCGGTTGATACGGTCGGCGGACTGGTCGCAATGCACCTTGACAGGCTTCCCCGCAAGGGCGACTCGGTGCAATCGAGAGGTTACTCCTTCAAGGTGCTGCGTGTCGTCAAGGATGTCCCTGCGGTTATTCTTGCAGAGAAGGTTCGTCCGCCTCGCAGAAAAGGGAAGAGAGCACTGTGAGCTTCCTGAGTCTGGACATTCTGGCAGTCTTGTGTTTTCTTGTGCTATCGGGGTTTTTCTCCGGCGTGGAGACCGGTATCTACGTGCTGGACCCGCTGCGTTACTACATCAGGCTCAAAGATGGCGAACGGGAAGCAAAACTTCTTGAACGCCTGCTTCGCAAGAAGCGCAGCC
>CAYWBA010000474.1:0-2431 GCA_964455955.1 uncultured Planctomycetota bacterium
CAGACAATTTCCGAATTTGAGCTGAGCGATGGCAGTATGCAAGGATTGCCTTTCGAAGTTACACTCGACAAATTCGAGGTGGAGCACTACGACTTCGGCAAGGTGCTTGTAGCATCGGAGTCCCTGGAGGAGCTTCTCTCGTTTAATGCGGTTGTTGGCGGGAAGTACGACCTTAGCTTGTTCAACTGCACTGTGGAAATTCTCAGATACATTCCGGATTTCTATATAGATATGGATACGAAAGCAGTCGGGACCCGCTCTCATAGGCCTGGGAACCCGGCGCTTCTGGTACGCGTGGCCAATGGCGGGGATGGCAGGGAGATGTGGCTTTTCGCCAGGTATCCTGAGATGCAGGGGGGACACGCAGCAGAGGAGCCACTGCCTTTCAAGTTGTATTTCGACTGGGCCGGGCACGTCAAGGCTTACAAGAGCCACGTCAGCGTCAAGGATGCCAACGGCCCTGCAATCAAGGCTACGATAGAAGTCAATCATCCCCTGGAACGCAAGGGTTACTCGCTTTACCAGCTCAATTACGACGAAGCGCACCACGCCTACACGGTGCTGCAGGTGGTGTCTGACCCCGGTCTTGTAGTTGTGTACGCGGGTTTTGTCTTTATTGTTGCGGGAATCATCTTCGTGCTCTACGTGAAGCCGGTACTCAAGAAGCGCAGGCGCAAGGGTTTGAAGCAGTGAAGTTTTCATTTACCAATGCTACTCTGATTGCCTATCTCGCGGCGACAGTTATTTTCTTTCTCTATCTTGCCTGGCGGCGCAGAGGGGTCGCGCTTGCCGGCCTGATAGTGGTATTTGCAGGTGCGGCGCTTAACATCACGGCCATCATCTACCGCTGGGCGGTTGCGGAGTACCCGCCGTTCTCGAATATGTACGAGTCACTGCTTCTTATGGCGTGTGCAATTGCAGTTTCGTACGGAGTTTTCCAGATACTGGCGAAGATACAGGCTCTCGGCGGGCCGGTCATGGCGCTTGCAGTGCTTTCCCTGGGCTACGCTTCGTTTTTTACCAGGTCCGATGTCAGCCCGCTGGTGCCGGCGCTCCAGTCGAACTGGCTGACGATACACGTCATAACCTACTTCATTGGCTACGGCGGTCTTTCAGTCTCCTTTGTGGCTTCCCTGGCCTATCTTTTCAAGCGCAAGCCTGCTCTCGAAAACCTTGCCTGCCAGGCTATCAATTTTTCGTTTCCGTTCCTTACAATCGGGCTGATTACCGGCGCGGTCTGGGCGAAGACAGCATGGGGCGACTACTGGAGCTGGGACCCGAAAGAGACCTGGGCGCTTATCACCTGGCTTGTCTACCTCAACTTCCTCCACCTGAGATACACTCTCCCGCCTCTTGCCGGCAAGTTTGGATGGAAGAGTGAGTCCTTGCCGAAGATACGCTGTATTTTCTCAGTGGCGGGATACCTGACGGTATTGTTCACGTATTTCGGCGTCAACTACCTGCTTTCCGGGCTTCACAGCTACACGTAGATAATAAGCAGTCGGCGCCAATACGGTCTGCGCATCATTACTGCAGGATGGCAAGAGTTTTCTTGACAGTTTCAACCGTTTTGAGCATGTCGTCCTCAGTGTGGGCAAGCGAGACGAACCAGCACTCGAACTGCGATGGCGGCAGGTAAACGCCGCCTGAGAGCATTCCCTGGTAGAACCGCGCGAATGTCTCTGTATCTGAGGCTTTCGCCTGCTCGTAGTTCCTTACAGGGCCCTTATTGAAGAACAGGCACAGCATTGACCCGACCCGGTTTATGGTAAGCGCCTGAGAGCTTTCACCGGCAATTTCTCTTAAGCTATCGGCAAAGGTGGATGCGAGATTCTCAAGCTTTTCGTATGTGTTGTCTTCTGAAAGCAGCCTGAGTGTTGCCATACCGGCCGCGACCGCCACCGGGTTGCCGGACAGTGTTCCGGCCTGATAAACCGGCCCGTCCGGTGCAAGGTATGACATAATGCGCGAGCTTGCGCCGAATGCGCCGATAGGCATTCCGCCGCCTATTATCTTGCCGAGCGCGGTAATATCCGGTCGCACGCCGTAGAGTTGCTGGGCACCGCCGGGAGCGAGGCGGAAGCCTGTTATCACCTCGTCGAAAATCAGGAGCGCGCCCGAGTCATCGGACAGCTTGCGCAACTGCTCAAGGAAGCCTTTTTCCGGGGGCACCACGCCCATGTTACCGGCAACCGGCTCGACCACTATGCAGGCCACGTCTTCGGCGCAGAGTTCGAGCGTCTTCTTGACACTTTCGGCATCGTTGTAGGGCAGGGATATTGTCAGTTTTGCGATATCAGGCGGCACTCCCTCGCTTGCAGGCAGCCCCTGTGTCGCTACGCCGGAGCCTGCCTGGACAAGCAAACCGTCGCTGTGTCCGTGGTAGCAGCCGTCGAACTTGATGATTTTGGCCCTTCCGGTTACGCCCCGG
>CAYWBA010000475.1:0-2415 GCA_964455955.1 uncultured Planctomycetota bacterium
AGGAAACGTGCCCCTCCAGCACCCACCACACCAGGTGGAAGGAAATATACCCGCAGGCGATGCAGCGCCTGGGCTGGGAAGAACAGTTGTTCCTGTACATAGACTGGGACAGGGGCGATGACTTTCCCGAGCACAGGGAAGAGATGGCCAGGACGGTTATAGAAGCTCTCAACGATAAAAGACCTGTCGCTGTCTACGACCTGTTTGTGCCGCAGTGGGGCCTGATAACCGGCTATAATGATGATTCCAGGGTGTTTGCCGTCTCGACCTTCATAAACCTGGCGCACTATGACACCATACCGCACGACAAGCTGGGCGACTTCAACCTGCCCATTCTCTGCGCCCTCTCGCCGCGCAGGCGGCTTGAGAACTATGACCGCAAACAGGCTTACCGCGAAGCACTTGCCGGTGCGCTCAGGCACTACGACCTCGAAGAGTGGACGTGGCGGCCAACTGTCCACGACGGCCGCGAGGCGTACAGGGAATGGATAGCGACCATGAAGGCCTATCCCGAAAGCAGGTGCATTCCTGAAGGCATAGCCGACTACGCGGCCAAGTTCGGCGAGTGGCGCACAAGCGCGAGCAGGTTCTGCAATGAGGCGGTAAAGGTCCTGCCGGAATTCAAAACGCAACTGGCCGCCGCAGCCAAAGACTTTCGCGAAGAGGCAAAAGCCCTCGACAGGCTGGCCAAACTCTTCCCGATGCCTGCAGGCAGCGGCATTGACACTGGAAAGGTCGCCCAGGCAATCATACTGGTGCAGAAGGCCCAGACCCATTATAACGCAGCTATTGCTGACATCCGGGCGTGCGATTTGTAACTGCGTTTCCATAGCTACCCTGCGTATTTCTCGACTATTGCCTCGACAAGCTTCTTCGTGTTTTCAAGGTCCTCGATGCTGACCATCTCAACCGGGGAGTGGGTGTAGCGTACCGGGAAGGTTATCGGCAGTGCCTTCGGGCCCGCAAGTGCGATAACGGCCGCATCGGTGCTGCCTCCCGTGAAGACTACCTGCACAGGTATCCCCTTCTCTTCAGCAAGGCTTCTGACTTCCCTGACAAAGGCGGGGTCGCAAATGAACCTGTTGTCAATCGCCCGCAGCGCCGGGCCTCCGCCAAGTACAGCCGGGCCCATGGCGCGATCGCTCGATGGAGTCCGCCCGCTGGAGGCTGTGTCAACCGCGAAGACGTACTGCGCGTCAAACTTGCAACCGACAAGCTGCGCGCCCCGCAGGCCGGCCTCTTCCTGCACTGTAAAGGCGAAGTGAACCTTGCGCGCAAGCTTCCTGCCGCTTAGGGCGCTGATTGTCTCAAGAAGAATCGCACAGCCCGCCCTGTCGTCAAGGCCGCGAGCGGAGATATACTTGCCGTTTAAGACCTCGAACGTCTTATCGAAAGTCACCGGGTCAAGTACCTCCACCCCCAGTTCGCGCGCCTCCCGCGCAGAGCCGGCACCTATGTCAACAAACATCTCCTCGAAAGGCACAACCTGCTTCATCTCCGCCCGGTCAGCCCCCATCAGGTGCGGGGGCTTTACGCCCACAACGCCCTTTACCTCGCCCTTGGCACCCTTGATGCGAAGCACCCTGCCCGGTACGACCCGTGGGTCAATCCCGCCGAGTGACTTTATCCTCAAGAATCCATCGTCGCGTATGTCGGCGACAACCATGCCCAGCTCGTCCATGTGCGCGGCGAAGATTACACCGCCCTCGCCCGAGCCGACAGTCACAATCAGGTCACCCATGTTATCAACTGTCTTCTCAATACCGTCAGGCAGTTTTGATTCAATAACGTGACGTACTCCCGCTTCGTAACCTGTCACGCCATGCACATTCACAAGCTCTTTGATTAGTTCCAACATCTCGACCCCTTTCTACAGTTGCTGACTATACTCCTTATACCCTTCCAGGAAATAAATGTAAACTCCGGATGTTTGCACCTATGTGCGAAATTTACAAATGTTAGTTCCAGGCGGGTGGTATAGGGAAATTGTAACTCCTTGTTAGTAAAGAGTGTTACGGCAATGCGATGTCCAAAAACGGGAAAGGCATTTGTAAAAAATTTGATGTTTTTAGGGCAGTTTCGCAAATAAGCAAGACCAATCATCCTTTTGAAAGCCGATTCCGCGTTTTGGAGTTTCATTAAGTACCATCGCAAGGCCACCCAATTGCGCCAACCGGCCGCGAAAACCGTCTGTAAATAGAGTTCCTTACATACCAACGACTTACGACATATATTTACAAATTTTGGGGGGGGTCGGGTTACATTTGCGTGGGATAGCGCGAACTTGCAATTGCCGCAAGTCATTGCCTCGCAAGGCAGTTGCGTCAAGCCAAGGCCTGTGCATTTACGTAACATCCTGTACCTCAACGGGTTACTCTCACCGCAGAGTCGCGGAGATTCGCAGAGCTCGCGGAG
>CAYWBA010000476.1:0-2414 GCA_964455955.1 uncultured Planctomycetota bacterium
TGGATATGGGACTTGCAAAACACATCGCAAAGGAGGGCGATGCGGGGATAACGCTTGACGGCCAGTTGATGGGCACGCCTGAGTACATGTCGCGTGAACAGATACGCTCGGCCAGGGATGTTGACTTCCGCACCGACATATACTCGCTCGGCGCAACGCTGTACCACATGGTTATCGGCAGGCCGCCGTTCGAGGGGCCAAGCCCGGCCGAGACCATGGTCAAAGCTGCAACGCAGGAGGCTCACTTCCCGGTTGGTGCCGCACAGGAGCTGCCCGGGCCGCTCAAACGGCTGACCAGGCGAATGCTATCCAAGAATCCCCGCACAAGACCGTCGGCGGAGGAAGTTGCACGCGAGTTGCGCCACATGATAGCAACGCATTTCAGAGAGGATAAAATCGCGCCGGTCGAACACAGGCATGTCCATACAGAGAAGGCCCGCCGGTCTGCGCTTCCCGTTGTCATGGGGGCAATCGCAGTCGCGGCCGTTCTGGTGCTGGTCTTTACATTACGAAGCGGCAGGGAAACGCGTCCTGAGCTGGAAGAAAGGAGGGGCAGTCGGGCTGCGCGGGAGCAGCCGGTCGTTCCCGAGCCAACACAGGAACCCGCCCCGGAGGAGCCCGGCCTTAAGGAGTTTGAGGAGGCAGTTGGCTTTTCGGAGGAGCATCCGGGGGAATACGCCAGGCGCCTGGAAGAGTTCCGGAAAGTGGCTGATAAGTTCCCCGGTTTCAAAGAGAAGGCACAGGCGGAAATAGAAAGAATCAAAGCTGAAGTTGACAAACTGTTCAAAAATGAGGTGAAGAAGGCAAAAAAGCTTGAAGACGAAGGCAGGCTTTACGCCGCCATATGCATCCTGCGCGAGCTGGCAAGACGACTGAAAGAACTGGAAGCAGGCAAGGAGGCTGGTGAAAGCGCCAACCTGCTTGAGCAGAAGATGAAGCAGCGGTTCAGCGCCGATGTTGAAAAGGCAAAAGCCCTTACCGGGCAGGGAAAATACACGGAAGCGCTTTCGGTGCTCGCGCAGGTGAAAAACTACGGCGACCCGGCCATGGGCCGGGAAGCAGAGCAACTTGAAAAAGAGATAACCCGGCTGGCTGGGCAGAAAGCGCTTGAGGAAGAGGCGCAGAAGGTTTTTGAAGATGGACGAAAGGCGTTTGATGAAAAGAAATATGAACATGCGCGCTCGCTTCTGCGCAAACTGCGCTGCGAGCCTCTGCGCGGCACGAAGACTGCACGCGAGCGCAGCGCTGATATATGCGAGGTGATGTGGCAGATTGCGAAAAAAAGGCGCAAAAAGCGTAACAGCGAAGAGGAGAGCGTAGCTGCACTTTTCAATGCATCGAAAGCAGTTGCTCAAGAAAAGAAGGACCGCTACTCTTTAACACTCACGTACGATTTTGAGACCAAAGAGCAGTTGGAGGACTGGACCTGGCAGAAGGGGCTGGTTGATGCGCCGGAGGGGAGCATTGTTGAAGAGGGTAACACAAAGGCGCTTCAGGCAAAGGGGTTGGCGTCCCGGATGCTTTGGTGCGGTATCTTCAAGGGCGATGTATGGGTTACGGGAAAGCTGAAGTTGAAGGGTGACGGCAGTGCAGGTATGCATCTCTGCTATGACGCTGGCTTGGCTATAAGGAGGGTCCCAGGGATAAATATTGGCCCTCGCGCTCGCAGAGGTACTCACGGTTACTGGCAGAAATCCTATGCCTTTGCGATAAATCTGGACCGGAGGTTCTTCAAGAAATTCGGGCTGCACAAAGATTTATCCAAGCTGAGCTCAAAAGGTGTACGCAACCTTATCTTCCGGATTGCTTCCAACAGTTTCCTGCCGCTTGAAAAGCCGAATACAAGCATCTCAGGTGCGAAGCTCACGCCAGCGGTGGACAAGTGGCTGATTATGAAAGCGAGCAAGAGAGGCAAGAAGCTGAAGCTGTATCTTGACAAAAAACTGCTTGCATCCGGCAGTGACCAGACTCTCTCAAAAGGAAAAGTAGCTCTTGAAGTAGGTGAAGCAAGAGTCCTGTGGGATGAGGTTACGCTCAGTGGAGTTGTTGATTCTGACTGGTTAAGTGACAGACGAACAGGGATGATACAGGCATGCATCGAAGATGGTATTAAATCATACCATGATGGCAAGATAGAGAACGCGTGCCGCAACTTCGACAAACTTGTCGAGATAATGCCCGGTTCTGCAGAAGCGTGGTGCTGGCTTGGCATAACTCTCTTCGCGTTCAACCGTTGGGAAGATGCGATTCTGGTGCTCGATATTGCGCTCGACATTGCGCAGAAGCAGAAGAAACGCTTCTACCAGGCGCACCACTGGCAGGGGTGCGCTTACTTTGAGCGCGCCGAGTATGAAAAAGCTGCTGAAGGTTTCAATAAAAGCCTTTCAGCCTGCGCAGACAACAAAGAAGGCTGG
>CAYWBA010000477.1:0-2404 GCA_964455955.1 uncultured Planctomycetota bacterium
ATATTGCCGACCAGAGCGCCCAGCAGGACCAGGCCAACTCCCAGGTGGATACACAGGAAACCGATACTTGCAGCTCTGATATTCCGAATGCGCTTGAACGTACACGTCGCGAGGTTTACTACCAGCAAAACAAGCACAACCCTGAACCAGGCCGCGTGGTAAACCTTTACGTCGGCCACCTTCTGCGTGTAGAGTGTCCCCACCACAGAAGCGATAATTATGATGACAAGAAGGATAAGGGTGAGCTTGAGAGAACCCAAAAAGGCAAAGATTTTCTTCACAGTAAAAGGCCTGTCACTCAACCAAACAGAAACTGCAGCGTCTCAAGGTGCTCCTGTACCCGGCCGGCGGACTGCGGCGGCTTCAGCTTCGACAGCGGGCCATGCAGTATCCTGCCCACTACCCGCTTGGTCAGGTACTCCAGTTCCGCCTTCTGGCCCTCGGTCAGCTCGCCCATACGACGCAGAGACTTCCTGACTTCCCTCTCCCGGACAGCCTCAAACTTCGCAACAAGCTCCGCCACGACCACGCCCCTGTTAACTGCCTGCAACTGAGCCATTACCTTGCCAACCTCACTCTCGACAATAGCTAAAGCCTCCTGCGCACTCTGGCGCCTCTCGCTCAGCTTGCGAAGCGATATCTCCTCGAGCTGGTCTATGTTGAAAAGGTGGACCCCGTCGAGATTTGCCACATTCGGGTCAACATTTCGCGGCACACCCAGGTCAAGAATAAAAAGAGGCTTCCCGCCACGCCGACTGATTACTCCAAAACACCGCTCGCGGTGCAGTACATGCCCTCTCGCGCTCGTGCACCCGACAACTATATCAACCCCCTCCATAATCCGGTCAATCCGTTCAAGGCCAACCACTCTGCCCCCGACCTCTTCAGCCAGTGCCTGCGCCTTCGCACGCGTCCGGTTCGCAACGAGAATCTCTCCTGTACCGTGCTTGAGGAAATTCCTGGCCGCAAGCCTGCCTACCTTGCCAGACCCTATAACCAGCACAACCCGTCCCCGCAGGCCGCCCAGCTTCTGCGCCGCCAGGTCAACCGCAACCGAGCTTACCGAAACCTTGCCTCTTGAAATGCCTGTCCCGGCACGCACCTGCTTGGCAACCTTGAAGCACTTCTGAAACAGAAAATTGAACACCGGCCCGGTTGCGCCCCGCTCCTTTGCCGTACTGTAGGCCGACTTCACCTGCGACAGTATCTCCGACTCGCCCACCACCAGCGAGTCAAGCGAGGCAGAAACCTTTAATAGATGCCTGACCGCTTCCTCGCCCGCGAACTCGTAGATATAGTCCTGCAGCGAGTCTCCAGCCAGGCCGTGGTACTCGAGCAGGGCCCTCAGCAGGCACCCCGGCGTGGTATCGCCGTCAAACGCAGCGTAAATCTCCGTCCTGTTGCACGTTGAAAGCACAACAGCTTCAGAAGCGCACTTTTCACCCGCGAGGAACTCCAGGAACTCGACATCCTGGCCCGGCTCGAAAGCTATTTTCTCCCTCACCTCTATCGGCGCCCGCTTGTGGTTTGTGCCCACAACCGTAATCTGCATCTGCCCGCCCTTCACGCAAATCAACCATAGAATACGGCAATTAAGCCGCTAAGCATAATCCCTGCCTCGATGTATGTCAACAACTCTTCCCCCAATTTCCCTCAGATGACTACGCTTACGATTGCCTCAACCGCTTGATTTCAGTCACGAAAAACTCGACAAAAGTGGGTGATTACGAGTATAATTATAGAGGGTACCGCATCCAGAGCGTTGCCAACGGGAATCTGACTGACGATGGTGAGCGCCAGTTTTACTATGACTATAAGAACAGGCTGCGAGAGGTTTATGTTGATAATGTCCTGCGCGCGAGGTACGCTTATGATGGTAAAAACCGGCGCATCTCGAAGGTAGTTTACAAGGATGACGGAACTACGGTGAAAGAAAAGACCCTGTTTATTTATGACAATTGGCAATGTATCGAAGAGCAGGATGGTCTTGGAACACTTGTCGCAGAATACATCTATGGCCGAGGCATTGATGAGCCTTTGAGAATGCGCAGAGACGCTGATGGAGATGGAGAATTTGAGGAATATTTCTACCACGAAAACAGCATAGGCAGCATCATTGCGTTAACGAATACCGATGGCCAGGTTGTCGAACGCTATGACTATACAACATACGGCGTGCCTTCGGTTATGGATGCTGATTACGTAGAGAAGGACGAAATAGACTATATCGGCAATCCATACCTCTTCCACGGTCGGCGTGTTGATTGGGAGACTGCGGCAGGCAGTAAACCGGCTTTATATTACTACAGAAGACGAACATACGATCCACATTTACAGAGGTTTCTCCAAAGAGACCCCCTCGGAGTCACTAATCTATATGCCTATGTCACCAACAGACCTACTG
>CAYWBA010000478.1:0-2402 GCA_964455955.1 uncultured Planctomycetota bacterium
ACCACCTTATACACTCCGCTGATTAGCCCTTCAACAAGATAATATCCATCACTGTTAGTACCGGCCTCGCGCTTCCGGCCCCCTTTCTTCCCCTCAAGATGTACCTGTACCCGGGCAAGCTGCACAGGTTCGCCATCAATATCTACAATTCTGCCGAAAATGGAGCCGCCTGCTTCAAGAACGAAAGTATATGTACTTTGTTCGTGACCCCTTACGCTCACGTAGGCAGGCTGGCTCGTTAAGTAGTGCCTGTGTTCCGCAATCGCAACGTAATCACCGGGAGGACATGTAAACCAAAGAGTGCCGCCAAGCCTCGTTCCATGGATGGATTTGCTGCTCCAATTTATGTTGTCTAAGCGGACTGTGGGCCGGATAGTAACCTTTACGTAGGAAATTGGCTCATCATTCACATTAACTACATATGCGTTGAATCCAGTTTTACTTGTATCCTGGCTTGACGTGAAGTGTATGTCTTGAAGTTTATCATCGCGGTGAGACTCCATTTCCTGCCGCTCGTGCGCAGGTTCGGCTTGCGGTTTGCGTTCCTGCGGAGGAGACAACGCCTTTGGAAAGTAATCCTGCAGGTGCGCTGTGGTTGCTGGCGCGATAGAATCACATCTCGGCAGTTCCGGCGGGCGCAGGCTCCAGAGCGCAAGCGTTACAAGCCCGGATATTCCAGCAAGCACAATCAGGCTTTGCAGAGTAAGCTTTAACCTCATTTGGCTAATGCCCCCTTGCACAAAACAGAACCCTCTCGATGAAATAATAACGCATAGCTGCCCTGCGCATCAAATTGGGGGAAGATTGGAAAAATGGAAGTTACAACTCTCTTGCTCGTAAGGTGTTACAGTAGCACGTGGCCGTGGGGAGCTTTTGACTAACTCGGGGCCCTGCCGGAGAGGGCGATAGAGCGAAGCGCCCTTGCCAGCGAAGGCAACGGCACTTCCCTGCCTGTTTCCCAGCGCGAGACAGTTTCCCGTGCCACGCCGAGCTCTCTTGCGAGGTCTGCCTGGGTCATGCCCCAGGACTTGCGCATCTTTCGTATTTCTGCCGGGTTTATCTGCATAATAACCTCCAGTTATAAATCGAATCGTGCATGCTCCGCCTTTAATAAAAAGTTTTTCGGAAAAGTCTTGAGAGGATGGTGGCTCCACCCTTATGATTCCTCTGACATCGCTGCTATTAGGAAAGGGACTGACATGGCCGGAATCGCCCGGAACGTGACCGAGCTTATTGGCAGCACGCCGCTCGTGTATTTGGAGACAATAGCCGCCGGCGCCGGCGCGAAGGTGGCGGCCAAGCTTGAGTTCTTCAATCCGGGCGGCTCTGTGAAGGACCGCATTGCGCTGGCCATGATTGACGCTGCCGAAAAGGAAGGGAAGCTTGCGCCCGGAGGCTCTATTATCGAGCCGACAAGCGGGAATACGGGAATCGGCCTTGCCATGGTTGCTGCTGCCCGCAAGTACAGAATCATCGTTACAATGCCGGATAGCGCAAGCGTTGAGAGGCGCCAGATACTTCAGCAGCTTGGAGCCGAGCTTGTCCTTACACCCGCCGCAGAAGGCATGCGCGGGGCCATTGCGAAGGCTCAGGAACTTGCAGAATCTATTCCCGGCGCCTTTGTCCCCATGCAGTTCGAGAACCCCGCTAACCCGCAGGCTCACCGTGAAACCACGGCAGAAGAAATCTGGCGCGATACCGGCGGCCAGGTGGATATTTTTGTTGCGGGGGTCGGCACGGGCGGCACACTCACGGGCGTGGCGGAAGTTCTTAAAGAGCGAAAGCCCTCCCTCAAGGCTGTGGCTGTCGAACCTGCGGGCTCGCCTGTGCTCTCGGGCGGCGAGCCGGGAAAACACAAAATCCAGGGCATCGGTGCGGGATTCGTCCCGAAAGTCCTGAATACCGAAATCATTGACGAGATTGTTACTGTAACTGATGAAGATGCATTTGAGACAAAGGAACGCCTCGCGCGGGAAGAGGGCATCTTCGCCGGCATAAGCTCGGGAGCCAATACGTGGGCGGCGCTCGAGCTTGCCAGACGGCCGGAAAACGCGGGCAGGCTCATCGTTGTGATTATCCCCGATACAGGCGAGCGATACCTCTCCAGCAGGTAGCGCCCCCTTTACAGGAAGTTGCCCCGGACCGGTGTTGACAGGCTTGTTTCTTTTTTTGATATTGTTGGAATGTGAGGGGCCTTAATTGCGTCAATTATATTAATGGAATCTTCACTATCGGAAAAACCTCTTATAATAATTGTAGAATTTCTCTCAGACAGACTCTGTATGCAGACAATCGTATCGTGACTTTTTGCAGGGGGTGCTATATGTCAGCGCGAAGAACTTTTTACACTGCTGCTCTGGTTGCCGCAGTGGCGGTTGCACTGGTGTTTTCGGGGTGCAAAG
>CAYWBA010000479.1:0-2401 GCA_964455955.1 uncultured Planctomycetota bacterium
CCCCTGCCTGAATCTGTAAACAGGCGCGCCTGTTTTGAATTGCCTGCTATTGTAAGTCCTTATGCCAAAAGCAGGTTACGATATCTGCCTCCCGCACAAGCTATTTACAGACCTGTTTACAGAAGGCTACACTTGACTGCAATGCTAACAGAACGGCATCTTTGGAAGCTTGACAGGGAACGGTTCCCTGCTATGATGGGAAGGCGGGTTGCACCCGCCAGCGAGACAGGGCTGAGCCCTGCAACAAGGCACCGCTTGCGGATGACTTGCCGGGAGAAGGCTGTCTTGGGAACCCAGGCTCTGGGGCGGGTAGCATCCGCAGGCAAGGCAACTGTTCGGAACGCGACAGGGAAAATGGACAATACCCCGAAAGAGAAAGCGAGACAGAGAGCCCACGCTGTGGGTTTGGCAGGCTGGGTTTACCGCAAATTCATAGTCAGGCTGCTTGAGCTTGACGACCCGCCGAAGAAAATTGCGCGCGGGATTGCAATAGGCGTCTTTATCGCCATGACGCCCACTGTCGGGATACAGATGATTACAATAGCGCTCCTGTGCACTATCTTTATCGGGAACCGGCTGGCCGGCGTGGCAATGGCCTGGATATCGAACCCGCTGACGATTGTGCCTATCTACTGGCTCGACTACGTGATAGGGTCACTGATTCTCCGCACTCCGATGGTGGGTAAGGGAGAAATTGCCAGGCTCGTGCAGCTCGAATCAACAGGGTGGTTCGGCATGTTTATCGAATTCATGGGCAACCTCGGCTCGATGACCTTCCACCTCGCAGGCCCCATGTTCCTCGGCGGGGTTATACTGGGCATCGCCTGCGCACTGCCCGCATATTTCATAGCCCTGCCCCTTTTCACAAAGTGGAAAGAAGCTTTCAGGAAACACAAGGAAAAGGCCGCACAAGGCTCTTTTAACCGCGGAGACGCAGAGAAACGCAGAGGACATACAGAAAAGCAGAGAAATAATTGTGGTTTTGAAGAAGAAGAAAAAAGAAAAGGTCTGAACTCTGCGAATCTCCGCGACTCTGCGGTGAGAAAGGGCATGTCTGGAGAGAATAAGGATGGCGGCGATAATCAAGCTTGAAAACCTGTCACGGCACTTCACGGTCGCGCACGAGGTTGTCCGGGCCGTGGACGAGGTCAGCCTCGCGATTGAGGAGGGCCTGTTTGTCGCCCTTATCGGGCCTTCCGGCAGCGGCAAGTCCACCATGCTCAACCTGATAGGCGGGCTTGACACCCCGACCTCCGGCCGGGTCATCGTGGATTCAGAAGACATCGGGAAACTTGGGGACAGCGCATCGGCCCGCTACCGCAACACAAAGATTGGCTTTGTCTTCCAGGACTTCCACCTTCAGGATAACCGCACCGCGCTTGAGAATGTTGAGCTGCCTCTGCGAATCGCGGGCGTACCCGGGCTCAGGCGCCGCATGCGGGCTGAAGCCGCGCTCGATGCGGTCGGCCTGTCTGACAGGCTCAAGCACAAGCCCGGCGAACTTTCGAGCGGCGAGCGGCAACGCGCAGTCATTGCACGCGCGATAGTCACAAAGCCAAGCATAGTGCTCGCCGACGAGCCTACCGGGAACCTCGACTCCAAGAACAGCGGCGAAATTGTAAATCTCCTTGAAGGCTTGAGGAAATCGCACGGTATGACGCTGATAGTTGCCACACATGACCAGGACATAGCGCGGGAGGCGGACCTGAGGATATCGCTGCGCGACGGACGTATCGCAAGTGAGGAGCCGCAATGAGGTTGCGCGACACAGTTGCAGAAGTGCTGACCAACCTGGTTCGCCGCAAGATGCGAACCGCGCTTACTGTCTTAGGTGTTACAATTGGCTCGCTCACGGTGGCGCTGATAATCTCTCTCGGCTCGGGGCTGCGGTCTTTCATCCATCTCCAGGTCAGCTCCCTGGCCGACCCTAACATTATGCAGGTGCTCGGCGCCAAGGAGCTTCCGATAGCATCGATTCTTTCAAGCACTGTCGGCCGTCTGGGCCACGCCCCCCGCGAGATAGGCGAGGGAGAATTCAATCTCGGGGCATTCAACCTGCGCTACCTCAGCACCGAAGAAGTGGAAGCTCTCCGGGCAATACCCCATGTTGTAAAGGTAACTCATGTAAATACCGTGTTTACAAACTACATCCAACTGGAAGGGGACGCCCGGAAATTCGAGGTTGTCATGATTCCCGAAGGTGAGGGGTTCCGTATGGAACTTTCGTACGGCCATGGCTTTAGAAACAAGAACGAATACGAAGTAGTTCTCGCCTGGCAGTATCTCAATGCTTTCGGCATTAAGGACCCCTCGCAGCTTGTGGGAAAGAAGGTCAGGTTCAGCGTTACACCCTTCCCCATGTCCTTAAAAAGTAAACTGTTGTCCTCGCTGCTTCGCAAGA
>CAYWBA010000480.1:0-2398 GCA_964455955.1 uncultured Planctomycetota bacterium
CTCTGTGTCTCTGTGGCAGACCTGGAAGTTGTTGGGGTATAAGATGTTACGTAAATGCACAGGCCTTGGCTTGACGCAACTGCCTTACGAGACAATGAGTTGCGGCAATTGCAAGTTCACACTGTCCCACACTTGCGTATCAGAGACCCCCGCGAAATCTGTAAACAGGTGCACCTGTTTTGAATTACCTGCTACTGCAACATCTTATGTAATAATATGTTGCGACACAGGCATGCCGCACAGGCTATTTACAGACGTTTACAGATCCTGTAAGAAGGATTCAGGCAGGGGAAATAGCGGTATAAATGCTCCAAGCTGTCATCTAACGCCTGGTATCCTTATCCAGTCTTGCAGCTATCATCTGGCAGACCTCCGCACCATTCACGCGGCCAGGCAGGTTTCTTGCCACCTGCCCGGTGAGGTAATCAAGCCGCTTTTTAATATCACCTTCAAAGTCAAGCTTCAGCGCGGCTTCGACTTCCATCTCAATCTCGCTTTCAGATGCGGGTTCGAGCTCGCCGTTTTCAAGCACTTTGTCCACAGTCAGCCCGGGACTCTCGGCGAGTTCCCTCAGCAGGAGGGGAAGTGCACCGGGCAGTATCCTGCCCGAAGCGAGAGGTTCAAAAGCTTGTTCAAGGCGGCGAGGCGTGAGGTTTGCCACTGCGAGGCCTTCCCTTCGCATTGCTTTGAGTCGCTCGACAAGGGTGTGGGCAATAAGGACTGGATTGAGCTTCATTTGGGTGATTGCCTTTTCAAAAAGAGGCGCATAAAGCGAGATTGCAAGTTCCCGCGCGACATGCTGCCGCACTCCCCTCTGCCGGTAGAGTGCTTCACGGTCCCACGGTTTATCAGGCAGAGCTGCCTTGATTCTTCTGACCCGCTCTTCGGTTATCTTGGTTGGCGGGCTGTCTGTGTCCGGGTACATACGGTTAGGGCCGGGGAGGATGCGCTCGAAGTCGGTGATGCCGCTGGCGAAAGGCTGGCGTGTCTCTCGCGGCACGCCTGCTGTCGCCTCCCGGGCGCGAATCTCGATTTCTTCCATGGCGGTTTTTACATCCCGCTCAGGGCCCCAGGTAACCACGACGCAGTCGCCGTCACATGCGCCCGCGGCAGCGCGCAGGTGTTGCAGGTCGCCCGCGGCGCCGTGGTACTCTGGATAGGTGTCCGAGGTGTAGATGTTGGGCATAACATCCAGGCACGCAATCACGCGCACCCTTCCAGCGATTTCGTCAGCGAAGGTTGTGCCTGGCTGCATGGGCGTTGCAAGGAAGCCTGCCCAGCCCCGGAGCACTACCGCTCCAATCCGGCGGCTTTCCCTGAGAGCGTTTCTAAAAACCGCGCCGTCCGCAGCCTGCATTTGCGAGGTAATATCCTTATGCTGTGCCTGAAAAGACTCGGTAGTAATGCCCCGCTCTTTGAGTTTTTCGCGCAGGTCCAGGAGCGCTTTCTGGCGGAGTGCCTCGTTGTGCACCAGCTTTGGTATCCAGCCGAACTTTGGAACTCCCTTAAGCTCGACCCGGTCGCCTCCAGTAATCGAGACGTTGACATCCTGGCGGACGGAGCCTATGCCGCGGCGAACTTTTCCTGTAGCACGCATGAGCCTGCCGATACGTTCGACCACTTCCGCCGCTTCATGTGGCGTATGCATATCGGCGCAGGTTATTACTTCCACCAGTGGCATGCCAAGACGGTCGGTGCGAAAAGTTATTGTATGGCCGGTATCACTTACCTCACGGCAGGCATCTTCTTCGTAGCAGAGCTGGATTATGCGTATCTGGCGGTTTTTATAGGGAATCGAGCCGCCCACACCCACCACTGCGGTGCGTTGAAAGCCGGTCGGAATGGAGCCATCAAGGTACTGCTTGCGGGCAACGTGCATTTCATCAACAATGTTGCACTGAAGCAGGAGGGCCACCTCGATTGCTATGTCGAGTCCCTGCTGGTTCACGGGGAAAGGCGGCGTGTCATCCATCTCGTATGTGCAGACACACTCGTTGTTGAGAAGATAGACAACATCCTTCTTGGTCTTAAATTCCATAAGCGCTGTGCCGTCGTACTCGCCCAGCTCGGAGAGCGTTGGGCGCATGTGCCGGAGGACAACACCGTCATGGGATGTGACATAGTGCCTGGCCGGGCACCTGCAGAACATCTTTTTCTCGGTGAGGATTTGTTGGTGAATTTCCACCCCAACCTTCAGTCCAAGCGCTTCGTAATCGCCTTCTTCCACCATTTCCCCTTAGGTTCCAACAAAGGAGGGGAAATTGTACTGCGTATCCCGGGCTTAATCAACAGTAGAAAACGGCAGATGCGAGTCTGGTTTGGAGGTAGTGATGAAGCGAATAATGGACCGGGGCGCCTGTGGCTTTGGCGCTTGACAGTGCAGTTGATGTGTGTTGTA
>CAYWBA010000481.1:0-706 GCA_964455955.1 uncultured Planctomycetota bacterium
GCCGCGTTGCTTGCAACGCGTGTAATAAAGAACTTAACCACAGATAAACGCAGAGAAACGCAGGGAAGCCCCGGGCTTCAGCCCGGGGGTATTTGGAACGAAAGCCACAGGCTGGTTAAGAAAGAAAAGTGTTGTTCTCTGTGCCTCTGTGTCTCCGTGGCAGACCTGGAAGTTGTTGGGGTAGTAAGATGTCACGGAATCCGACTGCACATGTGCCTGACGCAACCCCAAGGGGCATAATGACTTACGAGAGTTTACAAGAGACTATACATATGTTTTTCGACTTACGCTAACTGAGTTCAAGGAAAAGTTGCGCTATGTATTTGCAAAGTAATTGGTTACGCAAAGGGGATTTTGGAGGGTTTTTGCGCAAGTGGATGTTGAGGCCAGTGATGATTTGTAAATTTTGCACATTTGTTGCCTGCGGAAGCAGTAAATATATAGGGATAATTCAGTTGAACATCCGGTTGACAATACCCGTCATAGATGTTAGTGTTAACAGGGTACTGGGGATAACAAAAGGAGGCTGCTATGAGGAAACTACTGCTGCTGGTACTGGTTCTTACGTTTCTGGTGCCGGTTGTGGGCTGCCGAACCTACGCGGAGCAGGGGGCTGCCTGGGGTGCGCTCGCAGGGGGCGTTATCGGCTACAACTCGGGCTACCGCAACCGCGACCGTGCAGCTCTTGTAGGCGCGATAATCGGCT
>CAYWBA010000481.1:716-1124 GCA_964455955.1 uncultured Planctomycetota bacterium
GGCTCGTTTGTCGGGCACGAAGTCGGCGAAGACATGGACCGCGAAGAGCACCTCCGGCAGCAATACGGCGGCAAAGGGTACTACCAGCACGACAGATAGCCCCGGAGCCGGCTTTAAGGCCTGAGGTCATCGCCGAGGCCGGCGTCATCACGCCTGTTGGGACCGGTGGAGTAGACTGTGGCGGCTTCACCCGTGGACCTGTAGATGTAAGGCTGGCCCCAGGGGTCAATAAGCTCTCCTTCGGAAAGGTTTTCAGCGCGCGGAGCGAAGTAGGGTTCGCTTTGCCCTTTTCTATTGGACAGCAGTGCGCTGACAAGCTCGCGGTTGGAGCCGGCAGGGAAAGCGCCGTGGTCGTTGCGGTACTCGCGCAGTGCGAGCATGACAAGTTTAAGCTGCTTCACGGCTTCG
>CAYWBA010000481.1:1134-2396 GCA_964455955.1 uncultured Planctomycetota bacterium
ACGACTTTTTCATTCTGTCTTGCTTCAGCTTTACATAGTTGACGTATGCGAAGAAGATGACGATGAGCAAAAGGGCGCTCATAAGGAGGAAGAAGAGGAACCAGTTCGTGAGGGACTTTCCTCCGTGCCGGCGCGGGCCCTGGGCCTGGATTTTGCGAAGCACCCGGCTCTTTGGGGAGCGCATCTTGGAGATACTTTCCGTAAAGACCTCTTTGAGCGCCGCCTCATATTGCTTGGCCTCCGAGAACGCGGCGCGGCACTTATCACAGGTGGAGAGGTGTTCCATAAGAAGCGCGAGGTCTTCCTTGGACAGGTCACCTGCAAGGTAAAGACTTATGAACTTTTGAGCGCGATCACAATCCACCGCAACTTCACTCCTGATTTACTGGATTCATTGTTTGTTTCCCTCGTTTGCGGCATTGCCGGATTTATCCGCCGCGGGGAAGCGAAACTCCTTGAGCGCTTTCTCAAGTTTTCGTTTAAGTATTTCGTTTGCCCGGAAGAGCCGGTTCCTGACAGTACCCGGTGCCAAATCAAGGTGCTGCGCTATTTCTTTGCAGGACATGGCCTGCATGAAGCGAAGCGTAACAATAACGCGGTATTTCTCGGGCAGCGAGCCCACAGCCTCGAGGACGTAGTCGAACAGCCCCGAGACGGTGATTTCCTTCTGGGGTTTTTCGAACTGCTGGTCTCTTTCCTGCATCGCGTCAAGGGACAAATTTTTCCTTTTCCTGCGGCGCAGGTGGTCGATGCAAAGCTTGGAGGCAATCTGGTAGAGCCAGGCTGCGAAGCTGCCCGGTACACGCAGTTGTGGGAGACGGTTGTAAGCCTTTATGAAGGTTTCCTGGACAATATCTTCAACTTCCGGGAACCGCCCGAGCTTCTGGTAGACAAGGGCGGTTATCTTGTCCCAGTACTTGTCCACCAGTTCGCCGAAGGCGGATGTATCTCCCTCAAGCGCAAGCTGGACCAGTTTTTTCTCACTTTCCTCCAAGTGCCAACCTATGTCTGCGCCCTGTTGAACGTCCGATTTTTTGGTGATTTGCTCTTGACAAATGCGTTCCAAGTCGCTATCATACGCGCGTCAGGTTGCGCAGTCAAAGACAAAAATGGAGGAAGCCATGATAGAGCACAGCAAGCAGGCAACTATCATAATCTCTGTCATAGTGCTCGTTGTCATTGTTGGAATACCCATTCTCCTGTACAGCATGAAGTTCGAGGCGGACGAGGAGCCGGTCTGGTTTTCCAGGGATGGGATTCCG
>CAYWBA010000482.1:0-2373 GCA_964455955.1 uncultured Planctomycetota bacterium
AAGTGCATCAACGACCTTTCCGAGGACATGAAGTTCGGTATTGTAGGCTACGCATTCACCGGAGGAGACAAGATAACGGTATGGCCATCTACCAAGCAGTTGGTGCCTGCTACCCCTGAGAACAAGAAGAAAGCGACAATGTGGGCAGAGATAGATTTTGCCACGCACAACGCCAACGGCGCCACTAACACCTATGACGCCATGGCTGTGGGGATCAAGCTGGCGGGAACCGGCGGTGGTGGGCCTGCTGCCGGCCCCGGTCCAGGTCCAAGCAAGAAGAAGAGGACCACTATCTTCCTGCTGACCGACGGCTCGCCCAACTACATATTAGGCACCCCTTACTGGGGGGATAATTGCATGGACCTGACCAAGGTCATGGTTACGGCCGACAACATCGAGCGCCACATCATAAACACGCTTGGAATCGGCATGAATAACGACAAGTGCCGCCAGTTCCTCATCGAGCTTGCGGACATGAACGACGGGCACTACAGGGAGGTTTCACAGTAAGGCACCGGCAGTATTTGACAAAGGGACCGGTCTGTATCTGGGCCGGCCCTTTTTCTATGTACAGTTAGCGCAACTGTTTGCCCAACCTTGTCCTTAACCCTTGGCCCATTGCCGCCACGAGGTCCTCATTGCTTGCCGCGATGTAGGTGTAGTTCCACGTGCGGATGTAAGCGCCCGGCTTGCCCTCGCTGTCGTGACTCCACGGACGGACGCTTGTGGACCTGTTGATTAACACAATGCTTGTATCACTCAGCCCCTCATGCACCGGCGGCGCTTCATCCGCCTGGACTTCGTAACCGTCCTCGACAATGGTCGAGGCACGCTGCGCGCCCTCGAACAGAATCGGCTCGCCCAAGTCAACTGGGAACTCCTCGACCTCCTTCGGAACAACCTGGATGCTTATCGAGTTGAAGTACTGAAGCCGCTTGCCCTGCACTTCTTTTGCTGGTATTTATTGACTTCCGCTAAGAGTTGAACAGTTGGTTTGTCTGTGTATCAGATTCCGGAGAAATGAGGGTCGTTATGAGTAGCCTGGCACTGCTATTCATCGCTTTCCCAGCGTTTCATGTTTTCCTCGAAAGCGGCTTCGTCGCGCTCGTCAAAGGGCCGGAAACCGCCCCGAATGCTAAAGCCGCGTTCCTGTGCCCATCTTACAGCAAGTTGCATCAGTTCTTCGGCCTTGCCGCGGGGAATCGGCTCGTCTGTCTCGGTCAGGCACAGCCCGAAGTTGAAGTGCCATTTATCGCCCGCGGGCGACCTAAAACCTCCCCCTATGCCCCAGTTGTGCCGGTCTGCCCATTCAGTCATCGAATCTAAAAGGGCATTGGCTGCTTCGTAAGCAACAGGCTTGGTGCTCTTGTTGTAAAGCATGAACAGGAAACACCACTCTTCCAGTTTTTCTGGCAGGTCTCTCATGTTCTTTCTTCCTTAAAATCCCGCAGCTTCCATTATAGCTTCGATAATTGCTTTTGCCGTTCCTCGTTTTCTTAATGAATGAGGTATCTGTGTAATTTTCATTCCTGATACATTGTAAACATTTAGGTGATTCCCACCCGGCACTACTTTCAGTCCCGCTTTTCTCGCCATCCGTACAAGGGCCTGGCTACCTTTTCGCCCTGTGCTTGTAACAGCCTTACGAGCAAGGGCGGCAAGCTCATTTCTAAGCTTATTTGCTGCAGCACCGAGGCCATGAGCTTGCTGGAACGCACGCTCGGCACCAACACCGCGTCTCGCCAGTGAGCGCTCGACCGCTTTTGCTGCGCCCCGGCCAAACACGTTCTTGCTAGCCCAACTGGCTACTGCAGCCGCGTCATACGCGAAACAGGCGGCAGCGACCCACAGTTCTATACACTCAAGCTGGAACTTATCCCTCATTTTACTCCACTGGCCGCCTTTGGCGAAGAAGTCTTTCCAGAAATCCTCAAGCTGCTGCTTTGCCTGCCGCTGCCTTTGCGCCTCCCTGTTTCGCAGCCCTATGCGAATCAACGTGTCGAGCTTGTTGAGCGCGCGTATTTCACACGCAAGCGGCGTTTCCTCCCCTTGCAGGGGGTATCTGCCATGCAGTTTTCTGAACGTTTCGGTCAGTTCCTTGAGTCTGTTTTGCAACGCCGTCTGCGCAGTTTGAGCCCATCCTTTTTGTTGTTCGGACGTGCTGTCGAACGGGAACTCCGGTATTCCCAGCTTACGCAGCCTTTCTGCAGCTTTGCCTTGTTCTGCATCGGTCTCAAGCGGCTCCGTTTCTCCCTCGTACAGTCTCCATGCGAGGCCCATCTCCTTTTTCCACAGTCCGTTTATCGGGCCATTGTAGCTGTCTTCGCGCCGCAAGTTTTCTTGCAGCAGCTTCACCTTTCTTACAGTCTGGAG
>CAYWBA010000483.1:0-2369 GCA_964455955.1 uncultured Planctomycetota bacterium
CCAGAACACTCTTTCTCCCTTGGTGGACCCTTTAGCGATGTTCTCTCCCTTATAGGGAGCTCCTTCCTTGGCGCAACGCTGTCCGGGGCTGCCGTGCGTCGGGCAGTTGTGTGAGAAGAAGTTGTTTTTCTCCATACACTGCGAGTGCTTTCTGGCCGCCTGGACAAGCCCCTCGTGTATCTTAAGCGGGTGAATACCAATCATCATCCTGTAGCGGTTCGTGACAACTACACACGCACGCTCTTCCTTGGTCAAACTTGTTTTGACCTTCTTGTTGAACGCAAGAATTCCAAAGGCACCTTTGGGTGCCATCACCTTCCACATCGCTATGGTATCAGCAACTTCCTTGGATATCTCCTTTTGCTCCTCGTCAGCCCTTATATTCACCTCAGTGTACTTTCTTACAAGCTCAACGATACTGTTGTACTCTTCCCAGTACTTCTGCACTGTCGAGCTTTTTTGGAGGTAGTACTCGAACGGGGTCTCATACACAAGCCGCAAGGCATTCACTGCCTTGTCCACTGCCGGCTGTCCGCTTATTCCGTGGTTCGCGTCAGGATAGATTGTCTTGTCGAAAATCACGTCGCGGGCGGCTTTTCTCCTTTTCTGGACCATGGGAGCGAGCTTCCCGCGAATAGAACTCTTGTTGTTCTTGAAGTAGCCAACAATCTCCTTGCGGCACTTTGCCCGCTCCTGGAAAAGCAGCTTTGCCAGCAGGTCTTTTGCAACCGCATCCTTGCCGGAAAGAGCCTCGCAAGCGGCAAGCCGTTTGGCAGGGTTTGGGTCCCTTACCATTCTGAGAAGCTCTTTAATATCCTCGGGAACATCTATTGCTTCAATATTTGTGGTCTGGGCCGCCTTTTCGAACGAACGGATTTTCCTCCGCCTTGCCTTGCGCTCCATCTCAAGAGCAAGTTTGGAAACCCACTTGCCTTCGTGCTTCACAAGCCCCTGTTTTAGCCGCTCGTACGTCTCAGGCGGGTAATACTCACCCTCGTATTTTTTCCAGCCCTTCGCCTCGCAGGCCTCTTCGTAGGTCATCCACTTGCCGCGGTACATAATATAACCGAGCTCGTCGCGTGCCGGGGCGAATTCCGGGTCAATCTCGATTGCACGCTTGACGTGCTTTTCGTACTCTTCGGCAAGCTTGTTATCTTTGCACCACATGCCCAGTTCGAAATGGTCCCGGGCAGACTTGCCATCTATTTCCGCCAGCTTCTTCTTGTATATCTCTTCGACAGACCCGCCACGTTCAATTGAAGCAATGTCTTCGCGTGCTATGACTGTGCGGCCGTTGGGCGTTTCAACCACAATCTCAGATTCATCTTCCTCAACAATCTTGCCGACAATCTTACCGCCGGTGTTGAGGGTGATTATGTCAGCAGCCGCCACTCCGACAATAACGCACAACAAGACCGCAACTGCGATAAACCATGTCTGTCTCATTGCCATACCGCCTTTGCTTGCTAAAAAATCCCCAACCATAGCTTTCTATCCATATTGTAACTTCAAGTCGGCCGGATGTGTGATGAAATTGTAAAATTTTTTCAGCGACAAAGCGTTCCCGGAACATATCTCCGGGAAAGACTACCTGGCCCTCAGGACCATTCTGACCAGATTGCCGCCCCTGGGATGGGGCGCTATTTCAAACTCGTCAAATGCGCTTGACGCAAGAGGGAAGGAGGAACTTGCATTCGCACCGTCCAGCAAGTTGCCGTGGTCACTTGTCCGTATGACAACCTCCCCCTGCCCAAGGGTAAGCAGTACATGATAGGTGGAAGGTTCCGTGTAGGCCTCACTTGCAATTTTACCCAAGACCTCCTCAAGCCCTGCCAGAGCATTGTTAACCGTTCCCCGGGGAAGGCCAAGCCTCTCGGACAGGGTACTGAGAAAGCTCTTGAGTCCTGCCGTACACTCAGGAGTGGTAACAAGGGTCATATGGATAGGCACGGGCTCTTTGGGCGCAACGAAGTTGGCGTTGCCCCGACCATCCACGTAAATAACAGTTGAGCAACGCGGGCACTTGTAATTGCCGCTCTCAGGCACTTCGACATCCACGGAACATGTAGAACACGACACCACTATCGGGAATGCCACCCTGCTTGGCGCAGGTTTCGGGGATGGCGGGGGTGGTGCGGGTCTCGGCTCCTCAGTCTTCGCCTTTGGGGCTACACGCGGCCTGGGCCCGGAAGGTCTTGGCGCAACGGGACGAGAAGCGGTAATTGGACGAGAAGCAGGCCTCGCTCTTGGGGGGGGAAGTGGCGAAACTTCCGGCTTGACAGGGGGAGGGGGGGATGGCGCCTTGGCTTTTGGCGCGCGGGACAGTACGTTTACAGCCTCTTCCTCTGTGTTGCTCATCTCGAAGAAGT
>CAYWBA010000484.1:0-2348 GCA_964455955.1 uncultured Planctomycetota bacterium
GGTCGCGTTCGACGTGCCGGTCGTTGTGGTCATGGGCCCTACAGACCGGCGATACACTGACGCAAACCTCGAACGCACGGAGATAATCCAGAGAACGGAGATAAAGTGTGTCCCGTGCCACCTGAAGGTCTGTCCCCGCGACAATCTCTGCATGCGCGGGATTTCTTCAGAGGAGGTTTTTGAGGCGGCCGTGCGGCTCCTGGAACACTTTGACGATACGTAGTTAATATAGCGCTTGAAGTCGCGGCCGCCTGCTGCTATAATTACGGATGCTTCTAATTTCGGGAGGTTGTTATGGGCAAGACAGTCGCTGTAGTCGTAATTATCATTCTCTCGCTTTCCTGCGGGGCACTCGCCTGGGAGGTTATACGCCAGCAGGCGGACAGGGTCGCCATGGATGAGCGCCTCAACAAGATGCAGTTGAATCTTGACAGTCTCTTTGCCGCCAGGAAGACTGCTCCCCCCAGGAAGCCGGTAGGCGCGGAAATGGTCGAGGACCTCCATGCCTACCTTCAATCGCTTGACAAACGCACGGAGGAACTGATTGGCGCGCAGAAGAAGATCGAGGACAAGATTGCATCTCTTGAAAGAACACCAGGCGCGGTGGCGAAAAAAGACCAGACGGGAGTGCCGCCAGAGGGCGAGGAGTCCATGAGCGAAGCGCAGCGCGAGGCGATTGAGGAAATGGTGAAGAAAGTACAGAAGGCCCGCGAAGCGCAGTTTACCAACGCTATCAAGAGCATGGTCAAGAAAAGATTCAGCGCTGAGATGAAGAAGGTCGAGACTGAGCTTGACCTTACCCCTGTGCAGAAGGAAGAAGTCGCGGAACTTGTTGACAAGCAGATTGACAAAGGTTTCAAGGCGGCTGCCGGAGCGTTTGAGAAAGGCGACATGGCGGCTATACGAGAGGCAGTCCAGAAGATTGTCAACGAGACCGACACGCAACTTAAGGAAATCCTTGACCCGGACCAGATAGAGAAGCTCAAGAAACTTGACCCGAACGGCTTCGGCCGGCGAGAGGCAGAGCGGGAGAAAAACCAGTAACTTCGCCGTGTTGTTGTCTTGCGCAATCATGGCTTCTGGAGAACCTCGATTAAGTCGCCTGCCCTGACTTTGCCGCCCTTGAGCACTTTGGCAAAGATTCCTTCGCTCCAAGTGATTACTTCCCCGAACTCTCTGTAAATGGGAGAATCTTCGTGCCGCTCTTTGCCTTTCTGGGTAACCTCGAGCACTGCTTCCCCGACACGCAACCTGGCTCCGATGGGTATTGCCAGAAGGTCGAGCCCGCGGGTCGTGATGTTTTCCGCAAAAGAGCCGGGCCCAACATTGAGGCCTTTTGCCTTCATCTTGGCGATAGACTCTTGCGCAAGCAGGCAAACCTGCCTGTGGTGCCCGCTCGAAGCGTGCGAATCAGCCTTAACGCCGTAGTCCTCGATGATTTCGCACTCTCCGACCGGCATCTTCTTTCCACCCTTGCGGTCACTTATGCAGACCTCGACGACCTCGCCCGTCACTGCGCATCCTCCAGTTTCTGTACACTAATCAATTCACCGTCAAGCACAAACCTGAAATCTTCCGGGTCGCCCAGTAGCTTCCCGACCACGTCAACCACGCTTGCAGCCTTTATTTCGTCCCCGTCCGACACAGGCGTCGGCCCGAAGAAGATACAAAACGAGTCTCCGCCAGCCCAGTAGGCCACGTCGCCCTTTTGCACTATTTCAGTCGGGCTGGTCAGCCCGCTGTTTACGGGAATGGGGAAATAGACTTCGTCGCCCCAGGTGTTGGCCCTCGCCTCAACCGGCAGCGCTTCCCAAATCTTGTTCGCAGCCTCCAGGTCGTTAAGCTCGGCCTCCTGTTCGAGACTCCCTGACCTGATTAGTATTTTCCTTGCCATCCTGCACCTCCTTTGGTGCTGATAATATCACTATTCGCCCTGCCAGTCAACTGCAAGTGTCTGTAAACTCGTCTGTAAATAGAGTTCCTTACGTACCAACGACTTACGGCATCTGTTTACAGATTTCGCGGGGTGTTGTGTTACTTTTGTGCAGGTCAGCGTGGAGGTGAAAATGACGCAACCTCTTGCTATGTAAGCAGGTTGCGTCGAATCGCGAAGTGTGGGTACGTGTAACATCTTGCTTGCCAATGAGTTAGGACAAATTCTTGCACTTTACAAGCCACCTCAAAACATCTTCTTTCACCACAGAGGCGCAGAGGGCACGGAGGCGGGCCTTGCCCGCAGCTCTACTGTTCTCCTGTTCTACTGCTCTTTTCTTACCTTCAACCTTGAACCTTTAACCTTTAACCCTTCTTCCACACTATTATACGCACGAGAACCGGAAATGTTAGCT
>CAYWBA010000485.1:0-2348 GCA_964455955.1 uncultured Planctomycetota bacterium
GACGTCAAGAACGACATTACCATCGAGGACCTCTCGCAACGATACAGGAATGCCACAATAGAAATCGCTGAACCAAAGGTAGTGAAGGAGTGAGTCAGATGAAGCTGCTGTTCTTCCATTCTCTGATGTGAGGCAAGTGCCAGGAAGTGCGCCCTCAGTTTGAGGCGATAGCAGAGGAGTTCGGGATAGAGTTCGTGGCGTATGATGTCCAGACCGTGGATGGACTTGCCGAGTACGCTTTCTATGTCTGCCGAGGCGGTGAGACGCCGGCGGTGGTTCTTGTCGATGACAACGGCGACGGGCAGGTGGTAGACAGCGCGGATACACTGGCGCGTCTTCTGCAGCGGAGTGACAGATGAGAGGAAGCATGCTCCACACATGCAAGCATTGCGGCGACGCCATAGAGTGCTGGAGTTGCCCCATTTGCAGGCGGCAGCGCGAGATATCCGACCAGTGCAAGCTTTGTCATGATGAACTGGTGCATGACAAGATTGTGCCCCAGTTTATGACGCCGCAGTTTGGCGGCAAGAGCGACCCGGCGTGGGCGGACGACGAGGATTCGGGTGGCTACGGTGCGAATGCGCGGCGAGCGATGGAGGATGGCAATGACTGAAAGCGAAATAAAGGCACTGCCGGTAAGTGAGCTTAACCTGTCGGGACGAGCGCGGCACGTGCTGGAGTGGGGAAGGATTGAAACCATCGGCGAGCTATGTGAGAAAACGAGACGATTCTTACTTGGCTTCAGGAACATGGGCCCCCGTACTGTTAGTGAAATCATCACCGAACTCGCCCGCCTTGGCCTGTCGCTTGCCGATTGCGAGCCGCCGAAATCGAAGTTGCAGCCCCCCGTTTGGCCTCGCAAGTGGGAAAAAGTGAACGGCGGCAAATTTGGTGGCATGCAACGATTGAAAGTTCCAGGTGGGTGGATAGTGGTTTACTGGACACATTTAGAGAAAGTGGGTGCCATCCGAGGGAAAGCGCATAATGACATGATATTCTACCCAGACACACAACACGCATGGGTACTGGAACCTGACCCGAAAGAGGTATAATCAAATGCCAAAACTAAACGAGCGGCTACTTAAAATCATTCGCTGGAGACCGGTGCGCGCCTGCAGCCTGCCACATATCTTTTCACCGGCCGGCAAAGGGAAGCCGGTTCCATGTTGGCCAAGTTTTTGCCCGCTTCTCAATTTGCGCCATTCCAATTTGCATCTTGACGTTCAGCTCGTCAGAAGCTTTTTCCATGACTTCGATACTTGCGCTTTCGCCTGCTTCCCGCACCCGCCGGAATTCCTGCCATACGGAAGGGGCGACCTACGTGACTTGATGCAATTTGCCCACAGTAAGAAGTGGACCTTCTCAATCGTGTCCAATGGTAAACAGACAAATGTTCACAAAGCCTGGTCTGCGACAATTTGGGATACGAAGTACCCCAAAATCAGGGCGAGCGAGGATGGCCGGAATCCAGTAGTGGCATTTGCGAAGGCGATTCTGAAGTTTGACGAGGCTCTGGATGCAATGTATGAGGAGTTGGCTACCATCTTTAGAAGTCCGCACAGCGAAAGGACATAGGAGATGTCTCAACCTTCTCAAGATGAGCTTATGCAGTGGCTCGCCACGACCGACGGCTTCATCCAGGGCCTTACTGATGTAGACGAACAGCCCACCAAGCTTGCCGACTACCAGGTTCTGTTCATGCGCAACAGGTCCAAGTTCCGCGCCGCTGAAAAGGCGCGTGGCGTGGGATTCTCTTTCGGCTGTGCGGCCGAGGCATTGGCAAAAGCGCACCTCAAGAAGAACTATACGGCCGTTTTCGTCTCAATTAACTTGGAGGAGGCGGTCGAGAAAATCCGATACGCCAATCTGCTCTATGAATCCATGCCGCTGCGGTGGCGCAAGAAGAAGGTGGTGGACAACAAGACAGCTATCGAGTTTGAGGATTCGACCGGCAGGAACCGGTCTCGATTGATTTCTCATCCCTGCAAAGACCCCCGCGGCAAACATAAGGCGGATGTCTACCTCGACGAGTTCGCTCATTACGGTCACAAGCAACGCGGTATCTATGTCGCATCCGTTCCCATTGTCTCCCGCGGCGACGGCCAGCTTACCATTGGTTCTACACCTCTTGCCGCCGGCGACCTCTTCCACGACATAATGAAGCAGGAGCGCAAGAAGTACACGATGTTCACGCGGCAGTCCATTCCGTGGTGGCTTTGCCCTGACCTCTGCGAGAACATTGGCAAGGCAAGTGTTGAAGCGCCTGGCTTGTCAACCGCCGAGCGTGTCCATCGCTTCGGCAAGCAGGTTCTGATAGATATCTTCTATTCCCTTGAGCCGACCGACTT
>CAYWBA010000486.1:0-2337 GCA_964455955.1 uncultured Planctomycetota bacterium
CCTCGAGATGAAAATCAGGGTCAGGATACCTGCCAGCAGCAGTGAGATGCAGGCTGCGCCGAGAATCTTCGTTACAGTCGGGCTCAGCGCCATGCGGGCGGAGGCGACTGCGGCAGGGTGTCTGGCGCCGAACAATAATTTGACGAAGGCTTTGGGTGTTAGCTTCTTTGACAGGGAGAGGCGGGCATCTGAGCGGAACTTTTCGTACGCCTCGCCTGCTTCCTTGATTTTACCCAAGCTTCTTAGAAGGTTTGCAAGCCGCAGTCTCAGCCGCCAGTGCCGGGGGTCGAGATTCAAAGCTTCTTTACAAACGTCCGCAGCCTGCTGCGGCCGGTTGCGGCCAAGATAGATTCGGGCAAGCTCTTCGAGCTTGTTGACAGCGGCAGTCTTGTTGTCCTGTTCTTTGTAAAGTTCTGCAAGCTGCCTGTAAGCCTCGGCGGAGTTGGGATACTTCTCAAGAAGAGTTTCCCATGTCTTCACGGCGGAGGCGAAATCTTTCTCAGCAACAAGGCGGTTGGAGAGGTCTATTGACTCATTTACTGACTCGTCATAGTGCTCACCCTGCAGCAAGCTTTCGGCAAGCTTCTTGTGAACCTCGATATTGTCCTTATCTATCTGAAGGGCGTGACGCAGTGCGGCAATGGCGCTGTCAGGGTCTTTACTTTGAAGTGACTTATTTGCAACAGAGAGATACTTGTCGGCGGCACGGCGCTTGTCGCCCGCTGCCGCGTAGAGGCAGGCGGTATGCATGCGGTTCTCGAGACTGGTTTCGCCAAGCTCTTCAGCGCGCTCGTACAGCCGGAGTGCCTTGAGGATGTCGCCTTCAGCCGCCACCTGCCCGGCAAGCGCCAGGAGGGATTTCGGGCTCAGGGGTTCAATCTGCCTGGCGTGCAGGAGTTCGGCCACGGTGCTCAGTAGCTCGAACTTGGACATGCCTGCGAGCCGGGCGATTTCGTCAATGTCCATGTGGCCGTCTACAAGCTCAAGTACCTCGTTTCGCCTTTTGGCATCCTCGGGCGCGAGTTCGTTTTCGGCTTGGTCCTCGGTTACGCCCGTGGCTGCGTATACATCGCTTGTGGATGGGACGGTCTCTGAAAGCAGGCTGATTTCGTCAATCCTGCGTGCTGCTTCCATGACGAGCGGGCCGGGTTCGATGGAGATTTCCACACGCTGGTTTTCTTTGCCGAACATTTCCGGGAACGGTTTGCCTTCGAAGAACTCGCAGTCGAGCCGGGGCTGTGTGAAGAGCTCGCAGATTTCCTCCTGAACAAGGAACTGTACCGCATGCGCGATGTCAGCTTTGGTTATGGACCTTTTCGCGAGGAAGAGGGAGAGGTAACTGCGGCCGGTGCGCCTGTGGCTTGAGAGCATCTTGTCGTGCCCGGTGCGGTCGATTTTAGAGGATTGGAGCATGGCGCGCAGGAGAAGGTCATCGCGGGCCGGCTGTCCGAAATGCTTGATAACACCGTCTCGAAAATAGAAGAACAATATGCCGGAGGGTGTTGAAACTTTCAGCGTCCCGGTGCGCCTGGCGGAGCTGAGGGACTGGAATATAGTAGGGAAGTCGGCTATATCAATGCCCTTTTGCGGTTCCATTGAGCTTCCCCGCGACAAGCTTTAGAGATGGTCTCTTACTACTACACCGTCATTATTGAAATTGTACGTTCCAGAATACAGGAAACTCAAACAGCTATTTTCAAAAGTGGCAAGCCACTACTTTGCAGCCACCGGCAGTGACTCCAGCAGCAGATAAGGGAGGTTCAGGCTGCCTGAAATCCATTCAGTTTCTTTGCTTATCGCGGCGATATTTTTGAGCACGTCGTAGATGTTGCCTGCGATAGAGACGTTTTTGAGGCGCCCGGCCAGTTTGCCGTTTTCAATCTTGAAGCCTATCCCCAGCGTGTTGGAAAAAGCCCCGCTCAGGAGATTACCCATCCCGAGCCCGAGTACAGTATCCACCCAGAGCCCTTTTTCTATTCCTGAAAGCATCTCTTCAAGGGGAGTTGGGCCGGGCGACATTATGAGATTGGTTGGGCCGGGACTTGGCGGGGAGGTCAGGCCGCGCCGGGCGCTTCCTGTTGATTTCATTCCGGTCTGCGATGCGGTTTTGAGGTCGAGGAGGAAGTTCTTCAGAACCCCGTTCTCGACAAGCGTTAGTTTCCTGTGAGGTATCCCTTCCCCATCAAAGGGCGAGCTTGCGGGGCGAAGCGGCAGGGTAGGGTCATCATAAAGGCTGAACTTCTCGTCGAAGAGCTTCTCTCCGAGTTTGCCTTCGAGCGGCGATGAACCCTGCGCCAGCATCTTACCGTCAACGCCGATAAGCAGGGGCAGAAGCAG
>CAYWBA010000487.1:0-2329 GCA_964455955.1 uncultured Planctomycetota bacterium
GAGGCTTCTGCGGAGATGCCTGCGGAGGACTGATTCAGGGAATTAGAAGAAGCTGTAACTGGATACTGGAGGTAGCAGAAATGGCGGGGGAGAAGACGCGCTTCATTGAGAACGTCAACGCTTCCAACATACACGAGGAGCTTGGCGAGATTCACAAGGGGCTCAGGAGCCTCTACGACGTGCTGGTCAGCGACCACAAGGACGAGAATATCTGCGCGGGCTATGCCGACTACATGGCGGAGACGCCGATGGCGTTTTTGAACCGCGCGGAGGGGAAGCTGGCGAAGAAGGGGTACAGCATTGGCTTTGCCGGGGGATTTTCCGGCGGCAAGAGCACGCTGATCAACGCCCTGCTCGAGGAGCCGGGCCTGCTGCCCGCGGAAGCCGGCGAGTGCACGATGTCAATAACACTGATGGCGGCGCCGCCGAAGGGTGGGGACGAGCATATCGAAGTCAAGTACTACACGCGGGAGCAGGCGCTGCGGAACATCTTCGAGAACAACCGGTACACGATGCTGGTCGAGGAGTACAAGAGCGCGCTGTTCGGGGAGTACTCTGACGAGAAGGCGATAAACATCATAAAAGATGTCATAGGCAAGCTGGCTACCGACACAGACAGGGAGAACCAGAAGAAGCGCAGCGAGCTGGAGGAGTTCCTGCATTACCTCGACGAGTACAGCGACCGGATGGGGATAATGTACCTTGATTCCATTGCCAACGGCCACCACTACCTTACGACAGACACGGAGGGCAAGGGTCTGGGGCACCTGCTGCTTATCGAGCAGGTGCACATTTACAAGGAGAACCCCATATTCTCCGACAAGGGCGTACGGATAATCGACCTTCCGGGCACCGACTCCGTGAACGTGCGCCAGCGCGAGATTACGCACCGTTACATGGGCGAGGCGGACGCAGTGGTGCTGGTTCTGGAGCCCAAGGGCTTCAAGATGGCGGATGTTGACATCAAGGAGGAGCTGGGCAAGCACAACAACGAGGTGCGCAACAAGATGTTCTTCGTAATGAACAAGTTTGACACGCTCAGCCACGACGACATAGACAAGGACAGCATACACAAGCTTTACCGCGGGCAGGTGGTGGAGACAGTGGTGAGGCTGGGCCTTGACCCTGACCGGATATTCCTGACAAGCGCGAAGATGGTCGAGCTCCAGGCGAAGAAGGACCAGGGCATAATCACATCCAACGAGGAGAAGGACCTCAGCGGCCTCAAGGAGGGCGCCAGGGGCAAGCTTGACGCGCTTGACGAGACAATAACGCCCGACCTCCTCAACATGATGAAGATAACATACAAGGACGGGGGCGTGGCGCTGCTGCGCAACCGGCTGCTGAGGTACCTCGAGCGCGACATCCGGATTGACCGGCTGCACGAGATTTTTGAGGACATAAAGAATGTGTACAGCTCGACGAAGAAGCTGCTCGAGCCTGAGCGCTCGCGGGTCGAGGACCTGCTCGAGAACCTCAAGAACAAGCGGGTCATGGTCAACGAGTTTGTCGAGAAGACCAAGGACATGTTCTATGACGAGGTCTCGTTTATAAACGACCGCGTTGAGGGCGCGGCCGAGGCGGGTATATCCAAGGCCAAGGAGAAGCTTGAGCTGGGAATAAATATGTGGTGCGACAAGTTCAACTTCAACAGGCTTCGCACCAAGCTTGCAATCCCGACGCCGCTCAACATCAAGATGGAGACGATAAACCAGGCCAAGACCGAGTTTGCGACAAAGTTTGGGAGCCTGATAGAGGAAGCCACGGTCCGCCTGATAGCGGACAAACTCAAGGGCCAGCTCCTGGACTCGAAGCTGCCTGAGATACTGAAGTACTTCTCGAAGGAGCTGGAGGAGAATTACCTTGAGCGATTTGATAACATGCTTGCCGGTTTCGGCAGGAAGATGAAGCAGTTTACGATAATGCGTGCCACGGAGGAGACGTGGGACATACTCTACAGCGAGGTCAAGCCGAGCGGGTTCGAGACAGAGTGGACAAGCGCCCTGGAGGAGCAGTTTAAGGCAGACCTGAAGGACACGTTCAAGGAGCGGTTCATAGGTTACGCGAACAAGCTGGCGGGCGTACTTGGCAGGTATTACAAGATGTTGATAAAGGGCCTGATAGACGAGTTTGACAAGCTTAGCGAGGACTTGGCGGGCAAGGTCAAGAAGGACCCGGACCGGGTGAGCTTACCGATGAACCTGATAACGGACGAGGAGGAGGGTCGCGAGCGGGAGTACAAGTTAGCGACGTATTTCCAGATATTTGATGGGGTGAGCAAGCGTTACGAGTCGGTCGACTCCATCTTCGGCTCAAAGGAAGAATAACT
>CAYWBA010000488.1:0-2316 GCA_964455955.1 uncultured Planctomycetota bacterium
GTTCCTCCGGTTCAACGTGCGGCAGTTCTGTGACAGATGGAGGCAAATCGGCAAGTCCGAGGTCAGCATCACCGGGTAGGGGGATATCCGCAGGATTGGGAAGGTCACACATTGGCACTTCCGGCTCAACTGGCAGTAACGATTCATAGGTATCCCACAGCACTTCCTCTTCACCAACTTGTGTAATTTCGCTGATTTCTCTGAGCAGTTCCTCTATTTGGTTATGTTCCGTATAGAACTGGTCGGTGTCAGCTTGCTCAAACGGGATGTACTCTTCGTATAGAATATCGCTATCTTCGACAAACGGCCCAGGGTCAGCAAAGGCATGCTGCTCAAATGTTTCTTCCTCCCAGCCCGGTTGCGACCACCGCTCTGGCACCGGAGGCTTGCTCCATGTATGACCGCCTTTTCGCGGAAAGGTTCTTTCTCTGAATAGGAGCAGCTTCCTGAGCAACCTGAGAGAGGTTGTGGGAATCTTGCCAGAAGCCCCGGCCAAGGCCACAAGCGAGCACTGATTCCCGTCTTGGAAATCACAGCCCATGCATAGCCTTGGCTCTATCATTGCCCGGTACATGGGGCAGAATTTTCTCAATGGTTCGCGCCCATCTCTAATGCTTCCGGTTTTGTCCATCAGTACTCCATTAGTAGCCCTGTAATATCATCCAACTATCCTAACCAGCTCCAATCGTAGCCGGGGTCTACCGCCGTTGTAAAATCAATCACCCTTGGACATCCCGTGTCAGTGCCGTGACTTCCTGTTCCACCTTCTCTTGATCCACCATGTTTCACTTCTGGGGATTCCTCAGCTTGGCTTTGCTCTTTCTTTTCCTGAGTCTTCTTGCCACCTTGAGCATTACTATTCTGCCCGCACCCTCGGACACGCAGCTCTTCAACTTTGTTTTCAATCTCCTTTGCTGTACCCTTGTCTTTTGCGACCACTACAGTCCTGTCAATTTCTTCAATATCACATAGTTCCATGGCCGCCCTCGCCTCGTATTCGGCTGTATTCGTGCAGCTTATCTGAATCGCCACTCTCCTCGAACTGTCCCCGTCAGCGCCCCGCATCCTCGCCAGCAGGTCAGGCTGCACACGAGAAATCTTCAGGCCCCCGCCCGCGGAGATAAAGGTTATCCTAGTAGATAGTGCTCTCCCGATTGCATCGCGAGTTTTCCTTAACATGATTTCGTGCAGAGGGCCCGACTTGTACTTGCTAACGGGCAGTCCCATCTCCTTGGCCCAATTAGCCCCTTTGGCTGTCGGCACGTATATTTCATTCTTTCCCCCGATCTTGCCAGCTGCCTCTATCAGACCTAACTTCAGAAGTCCCTTTCTTGCCCGGTACTCCCGAGCCCTGTCCATACCAAGCTCTTCGCACCGCTCTTGTGTAAATTTTGGTTGCTTCGCTATACTGGCAAGGACCTGACGCAGGTCGCCTCCGATTCTGTATGACTTCTCTCTGGGCTCCTCTTTCTTCTTACGACCCAGTATAAGCCCTATGGTGTCCGCCTCGGGCATCTGATAATCCAACCTTGCAAGAGAAAGCCTTTCCCGTTCCTCCAGTTCCTCTGCAGATGGCCGCGCCTTCGGCGGCATAAAGACCATCTCAACTAAGAAAGGCTTGGTATTGTCTCTCGTCTGCACTATTGCCCTTCTCACCGCCAGCTCAGCAAGGGCTTCTTCTTTGTCTCTGTCAAGTCCCATAGACCGGGCAACCATATTGATGTCGGCAGATGTTTTGAGTGGTAACACGATTTTGGTTACCGTGTTGCCAAGCAGAGTAGGCGGCAATTCTGATGGTATTTGGTCGACGGCAACCATAACCATATTGGCCTTGCGGCACGTCCTAAATGCCCGTACCACAAGGGGTTCCGACAGGTCATACCTCCTCATCTTCTGCTTTGAAACCGCACGGTGTATCTCTTCGAGTATGAGAAATATCTTCTTGTCTCTCATGCGTGAACCCCCACGCCGGCGAACAGCCAGGCCAGAAACAGGTTGATGAAAATGTCCGTCTCGCCCGGGCTGAGGTCGGACATCCGGATTATCACCGAGTGTTCGAGGAACTGAGCCGGGACTAGTGAACGCTTCGCCGCCATACCAGCAAAGGATATAAGAAGCCCTTGAAGTCGAATTGCGCTTTCGAGAAAGCCCGCGTGCCTGCTTTGACTCGAGAACTTCCTGGTTACCAACTCGCGGAGCACTTCACCGAGTGAGGGGTAATCACGAGAACCGTCCAGCACACCCCGCTCCCAGTACATGTCGCCAATGATTTTCATTGCAAGGTTGCAGGTCCCATCTCTCCAGTATAGGCACTCC
>CAYWBA010000489.1:0-2283 GCA_964455955.1 uncultured Planctomycetota bacterium
ACAAATGGCTTTCCCGTTTTTGGACATCGCGTCGTCGTAACCTGCTTTATTGACAGGGAGTTACAAATTCCCCATACCACCCGCCTGGAACTAACATTTGTAAATTTCGCACATTTGTTGCCTGTGGAAGCAAGCTCGCAAGTCTATTTTGCTTGACAGGGGAAGGTGTTGAAGTATGATTGGAAACTCGCGGAATCTTGAGCACCTGAATGCTTCTCGAAAGCGGAGATGTTTACCTGAAACTGAACCCGGGGGAGCGATGAAAAAGTTCTTTATACTTGACACGAACGTTCTTCTGCACGACCCGAACTCTCTGTTCTCTTTCGCCGACAACACGGTGGTCATACCTATAACCGTTATAGAAGAGATTGACCACTTCAAGAAAGAAAACACCGAGACGGGCCGCAATGCACGCTTTGTCATACGTACGCTCGACAAGCTGAGGCGCAAAGGCTCGCTCGCCAGGGGCGTCCCGCTTGGAGAGGCCAAAGGTGTTGTGCTGGTTGATTACGAGACTGACCTTCCGGAAGACTTCCCGCTCAAGGAGCAGGTGCCGGACAACAGGATACTCGCCACCGCATACAAGTATGCAAAGAAGGTGAAAAAGAACAGGGTGATATTTATTTCCAAGGACATAAACGCGCGTGTCAAGGCGGATGCACTTGAGATAGAAGCGCAGGACTTTGAGAAAGAGAAGGTTGACATTGATACGCTTTACACCGGCTGGCGCCAGGTTGAGATGCCCAGGGAAAAGATTAAAGCCATAAGCAAGGCGAAAAGCTACAAGCTTAAATCCGGTTGCAGGCCTAACGAATTCGTTTTACTTGTCGGCGAGGAGGACTCGCACCAGCGGCTTCTCACGCGCTGCTACGGCGACGCCACAACTGTCGAGAAGCTGAAGTTCCAGGAAAAGTCTGTAATGGGGATTTCGCCTCTAAATGTCCAGCAGGTTATGGCGATTGACATTCTGCTTGATGACCGCGTTGAGCTTGTTGCGCTTGTGGGACAGGCCGGTACAGGCAAGACGCTGCTTGCACTTGCGGCGGGCCTTCACAAGGTGACGAAAGAACAAGCCTACGACGCGATGCTGGTTTCAAGGCCTATAATGCCTCTCGGAAAAGACATAGGCTATCTGCCCGGCTCGAAGGAGGAGAAGCTCGAATCCTGGATGCAGCCGATATTCGACAACCTTACCTTTATTCTGCAGGCGACCCGCTCACCCGGCTCAAAGGCAACCAGGGTGAAGGACCTTTTGGAGACCAGCGTAATTGAGCTTGAGCCGCTTACCTACATGCGCGGCCGCTCGATACCCAATCAGTTTATTGTTGTGGATGAGGCTCAGAACCTGACCCCGCACGAGGTCAAGACGATAATCAGCCGCGCCGGGCACGGCTCGAAGCTTGTGCTTACAGGCGACCCGTACCAGATTGACAACCCGTACCTTGACAGTGCATCAAACGGTCTTAATTACGTAGTCGAACGCATGAAGGACCAGAAACTCTTCGGCGCTGTGCGGCTCGAGCGCAGCGAGCGCTCCACGCTCGCCTCTCTCGCCGCAAAGCTGCTCTGAGTGGGATATGGAAGACGACTTCAAACAAGCGCGGGCAAAAATGGTAAAGCATCAGATTGAGGCGCGCGGCCTGAAGAACAAGGCTGTGCTTCGGGCAATGTACCGGGTGCCCAGGCACAGATTCTTGCCCGAGGCCACCCGGCATGCAGCCTACGAGGACCGGCCGCTTTCGATTGGAGAGGGTCAGACTATCAGTCAGCCATATATGGTTGCGGTAATGACTGCATCCTTAGAACCCAAAAGCTCTGACCGGGTCCTCGAAGTTGGTACGGGGAGCGGGTACCAGGCCGCTGTACTTGCCGAGCTTGTCGGCGAAGTCCATACAATTGAAAGGCTCCCTTCACTTCTTGAATGTGCCAAGAATGTGCTTGACGAGCTTGGGTATCAGAACATAAAATTCCACATGGGCGACGGAACCGCAGGTCTGCCGGAGTATGCGCCTTTCGATGGGATTATTGTAACGGCAGGCGCGCCGCGGGTCCCGGAGTCGCTCAAACGCCAACTGGCCGGCGGCGGCAGGCTGGTAATACCGGTTGGTTCAAGGTATTCCCAGCAGTTGGTTCGCGTAACCAGGCGGGGCGAGGAGTTCCGTGAGGAGACTTCGGAAGGTTGCGTGTTTGTGCCGCTTATCGGCTGTGAAGGCTGGGAAGGTTAATCTACGGGGCGTGGCTCAGTTTGGTTTAGAGCGCAGCGTTCGGGACGCTGAGGTCGCT
>CAYWBA010000490.1:0-2273 GCA_964455955.1 uncultured Planctomycetota bacterium
CCTTCGCCTTGGGGTTTGCAGGCACGGCCACGAGCGAGACTTCCACCAGGCGCATCTTCAGGATGACGCGCACGAACCTCTTTATCGCGGGCACCCACTGCTTGCGGGCCTCGAGTATCTTCCCGCGGATGCTGAACTTGTTCAGAACCCCTTCCTTGATCTTCTGCCAGATGTCCGGCACTGTCTTCGACACCAGTATCTTCAGAAACAGCGCGCCCTTGCGTGCCCTCGAGCCGAGTACCTTGCCTATGGAATCACTTGGATTGTGGTTGTGAAGGACTGTCGAGTTCTCAAGCAGGTCCTTGACCGAGGACTCAATCGCCTCCTGCGAGACTATGTCATCCTGCAGGTCGAAGTCTGTGGTCGCGGCGAGGCCCTCGACAATCCACTTGCCTTTCTCCTCGTAGGCCTTCACCACATCCAGATAGCAATCAAACGGAATCCGCATGAGCCACCTCTATCTCCTTGGCCTCAGGCGCAGCCTGGGAACGCGCTATCAGCCAGTTCTCGTTATGCCTGGTGAGCACCCACACGCCTTTGAGCTTGCCGCCCTTGAACTCCACCTTCACGAAGTCGGGGCTTATCTCGAACACCACGCACTTCCCGGAATCCACTATCTCCACGTAAGCGGCGGTATCCTTCGTGGGATTGAGCGGCGTACCCGGCGGAAAATACCCCTCGGCCGTCATCGTGCTCTTGTCCTTGCATTCCTTCAGGTAGCCGACAGTCTGATCCGCGGCGGAGATGTCGTGATCCATGACCCAGTGAAGCAGCGAAGGCTCGCCTGTATCTATGCGCAGGTCGTAGTGGTAATACGTCGGCCCCTCGCGCACAGGCTTCTCGCCGCGCTTGGTGAAGTAGTGGTACTGCAGTACGAACTGCGCATCTGCGGCGCTCTTGATATTAGCTTCCTTCTTGACATTGAACGAGGCTGCAAACAGCCTGCTTCGTATCGCCCACAGGCCCGCATGGCGTGCCTCGGGAATCCTCATTTTGAACAGTCGGCCCACCTTGGACAGCGCACGCCTCGCACGCGCCGAGTCCGTATAGGCGACCACGAACTCGCCCTTGAGCTTGCCGACCGCCTCGGCGATATCTTCCGGCGGGATGCCTTCGCCCTGCGTCCACTCATCCACGTAGGGCGGGTCGATGAAGAAGAGCGTCCCGGCGCCGTCGCACTTGGCAAGCGTCTCCTTCCAGTCCTGCCTTACGATCCGGGCGCCGGCGAGCCGCTCCTTGAAAGGCCAGAAATCTTCAAGCTTGTAGCTCTTGCCTTCGCTGACAGTAGAGTAGCCGCTTGAATTCGGCTTGCCGCCCCAGGAGCACATCCTGCCATAGACGAACTTCCAGAAACGCTCGGCGTCTGAGGTAGGCTTGCATTCCTTGGTGCGTTTGAAGCCTGCGCGTGACACCGTCCAGGTGAAGCGCTTCAACTCCTCGACCTTCTGCGGCGTCAGATGCTGGATGTACTTGAGGGCAAAGATTACTTCAGTGTCTGCATCTGCCAGCACCTCGTCGGCCGCCCGCTGCTTGGCGAAGAAAACAGCCGCGCTGCCGCAGAACGGTTCCACATACCGCTTGTGTTCCGGCAGGCGCTTGACCAGGTCCGCCGCATACTTGGAAGAGCCGCCCCACTGGTTGAAAGGCACATACCTTCTCTTCTCGAAGTACTCCGGCTCGCCGCCGATGCTTTTCTCAATGCCGGGCAGGGATACCTCGCCGGAACTGTTAGCTTCTACAAGCGCGTCGCGCATCTCGCGCCGGTCTGACTCGCGCTCCATCAGCCAGTAGCGGTACTCTTTCGGGACCTTCTTGCGGATGGTTTTCGGCAGGCAGGAGGATCCCTGAGGCGGCACCCACTCCTCCTCGACCGCACGGTCGGAGATGACATAGGGTGTCTGGTCAATCGGCTTTATCAGGAACCATGCGGCCTCGGTGCGGAACTCAGTCTCGGCCGCGGGCAACGCCTCGATTTCACCTTTGGCCTTCAGGAACTCGAAGAGCCTGATATCCCAGTCCTTCTCGAACGGGTCGCCACCTACGGCAGCGGCAGCTTCGTTGATGAGCTTGCCGAGGTCTTTCTTCGCGCCTATTGTCTCGGTGCGCAGTTGCCTGAACAGAATCCGATACCTGAGGCCGCCTTGCTTCCTGGCGGAGTGCGGGAAATACTCGTGCACCCAGGGCTTCGAGGTGCCGTACTCGACCGTGCCCTTGTCGATTATGTTGAAAACTCCGGGGTACTGCTTGGTGGCTCCAACGGTGCCAGGCTTCGT
>CAYWBA010000491.1:0-2272 GCA_964455955.1 uncultured Planctomycetota bacterium
CCTCCGCAGCCGACAAGGACTGGGAAACCCCCCTCGGCCATATCTACACCGGGTCCTACGCCGTCATGGCCCAGAGGTACTGGAACGTATTCGGGAAGGAAGACGATTCCTTCCGCCGCACAATGGCCGAAATCGCCGTAAAGCACCGCAACTACGCTGTGCACAACCCCTTCGCACAAGGCCCCAAGAGGATTACTGTAGATGATGTCCTTGAGTCCCCCGTCGTCGCACACCCCCTGCGCGCACTCGACTGCTGCCTCATGAGCGTGGGCGCCGCCTGCGCCATACTCGCAGATGAGAAAACCGCCTACGAGCTCACAGACAACCCGCTTCGCATCTATGTGGGAGCTGGCTCGCACACCCTCCGGGTCGCAGACCGGCGGAATATGGAAATACCCCTTCTTCCGCACGAGACAGCCGACCAGTACAAGGACCTCGGTAAGCGCTTCCCCGGCGGCGACAGGTATCCAGGCTTTACCGGGTTCCTCGCAACACGCATGTCGGCCTACTACGCGTACCGCATGGCAGGCATCCAGAACCCGCTGGAAGACTTTGACGTCGCCGAGCTGCACGACGCCTTCACCATAAGCGACATGCAGAGCTACGAAGACCTCGGCTTCAGACCTTATGGCGAGGGGCGCGACTTCGTCGAGTCCGGTGACTGCTACCACATTGACCCCCATACCGGCGAGCCCGGCAGACTGCCCACGAATATCAGCGGCGGGCTCATCGGCTGCATGCATGCGGTCGGCGCCACCGGTATCATGCAGGCTGTGGAAATTGCGCTCCACCTGTGGAACCGCCACGGCGAGATACACGGCGACCCGAAGCGCTGGGAAGCCTTCGGCAAGACCAAGCCGGACGACTGGAAAGACATGCAGGTTAAAGGCGCCAAACGCGCCCTGGCTATAAGCCACGCAGGTGTTGGGTCTCACGTGACCTCTACTATTCTCGCGCACCCTGACCACCTGCTGAAAAAAGATTAAGAGACAAGCCGCGGGTTTCAACCCGCGGGTAATTCCAAAGACAGGGAGGCAGCCATGACCGTAAACAAAGAAGAAAAGGGAACTGTAAAGGCGGTTGGCAGAAGGTATAAGCCAACCGGCCCATTCCACCGCATCGAGCCGGCAACACCGATAAAGGACGAAGATGGAAAGCTCTGCGGCGTGACCAAGCCCCGCGATATGACCTACATTCACTCCTATGGCGGCGAGGCGCCGTTCTTCGAGGGCATCACCCAGGGCAAGCTGCTTGCAACCCGGTGCGATAACCCGGACTGCGAGTTCAAAGGAACGGTTTATGAACCTTTCCGAATTCACTGCATGGACTGCCTCGAAAAATGTACCGTTATTGACATTACAGATATCGCAAAGAGCACCGCTACAGTACACTCCCTTATTATTACCGAAAGGACAGGCGCTTTCAACACGCTCAAAATACCTATCAACTTCATCAACGTGGAGTTTGAAGGCGTATCTACCATCCTGATGAGTTACCTTTCGGCCGGCACGCCGGAGATAGGCATGAGAGTCGTCCCCATCTTCAGGACCAAGAACCCATCTTGCGACATTACCGACCTGTCGTTCGTTCCCGAAGGAACACCGGAAAGTGAACTCCCTGAGGGCTTTACTTTCAGCTAACACACACCTCAGAAAGTCAGTAAGGTGTCTGGACTCTTTCCGTCCAGACTGTAGAATAGAGGTGCCGCGAAGCGCCAGTAGCTCAATTGGATAGAGCAGCGGTCTACGAAACCGAAGCTTGCAGGTTCGAGTCCTGCCTGGCGCGTAATTCCCTTGATAGCTAACCACCCAAGCAGCCGTGAAACCCGTCTGTAAACGTCTGTAAATAGCTTGTGCGGGGGGCAGATGTCGTAACCTGCTTTTGGCATAGGGACTTACAATAGCAGGCAATTCAAAACAGGTGCACCTGTTTACAGATTTCGCGGGGGTCTCCGTTACATTTGCGTGGTTCAGCGCGAATTGAGAATGGACGCAACCCCTTGCTACATATACAGGTTGCGTCGAAACGCAAAGTGTGGGTACGTGTAACATCTTGAACCACAATGAGTTAAGGCGAATTCGAGCACTTTACAAACCACCTCAAAAACAACTTTCAACAAGGGACTCTCTCACCGCAGAGCGCGCAGAGACCGCAGAGAAGAACCTTTTCTTTTTCTTATTTCCGGACCTTATTCTCACCACGGAGGCACGGAGTTCACGGAGTCCGGAAAACCAAGAATTTTCTTTTTGTTCCGGACCAAGAGTTCTCTTTT
>CAYWBA010000492.1:0-2269 GCA_964455955.1 uncultured Planctomycetota bacterium
ATGAACTGCTGGTTGACCAGGGACTCGTCACCATTGGGCTTGGTTGCGGTTTGACTCTCTTTCAGGCCTAAAGCGGCTTCAAGGACATCCATATGAGGGCTGAGGGGGAAAGATTGATGAAGATTGTGTCAGGCTGGTGCCAGTACTGCCTAGAAACCTGGCCGGAAAGTGGGGAATTTATGGAAACAGTGCATCAGACAGGACGTCTGGAACGTCTATGACATAAAACCACTCATTCATCCAAGCACATTGAGAGGGAAAGATGTTAGGCAGGCGCTCGAATCAGAAAGACATGTTCAACGCGGATAACCTCTACATTGACTACGTCGGCAAAGACACTTTCTACGGCTTCCTGGCGCTCAACCGGGAACGCGTCTTCACCGACGAGCAGTTTGCATCGCTGTACTGCCCCGACAATGGCAGGACAAGCGTGCCACCATCAACACTATCGGTGATGCTTCTTTTACAGGCGCATGACAGGGTCTCGGACGAGGAGGCGATAAACCGCTCGTGTTTTGACCTTCGCTGGAAGGTGGCGCTGGGGATAGGGATAAACGAGAGTCCGTGCGCGAAGAGCACTTTGCAGGAGTTCCGGGCGAAGCTGATAATCCACGAGAAGCAGAGGGAGATATTCCTGACTTCTATACAGGAGGCGAAGCGTCTGGGGTTCCTGGGTCGCAAGAAGAAGCTGGTGGTTGCGCTGGACACGACACCGATATTTGGCAAGGGAGCGGTTAGGGACACGTACAATCTTCTGGCCGACGGGATCGTGAAACTGGTGCGTTCACTGGCGAAGCTGGAAGGTGTTGCCCCGAAGGAATGGGCTGGCACACATGATTTGGGGCGGTACTTCGCCTCAAGCATAAAAGGCTCGGCCGAAATTGACTGGAGCGACAAGGCTGCGCGAGAGGCGTTTCTTACCGGCATAGTGGCGGATGCACGGCGGCTGCTTGAGGAATCGAAGTGCAGAGTAAGAGACCTCGGGCCAGAACAGTCCGGGGAAGTGGTGGAAGCTGCGGATCTGCTGTGCCGGCTGCTCATGCAGGACATAGAGGAGAAGGAGGACGGCTCAGCGGGTATCAGGAAGGGTGTTGCGAAAGACAGGATAGTCTCGACAACCGACCCCCAGATGCGCCACGGGCGCAAGAGCAAAGCCACGCGCTTCGACGGCCACAAGGCGGATGTTGCGGTTGAGCCCGAGAGCCGGTTGATTACCGCGGTTGAGGTGATTGCGGGCAACGCGCACGACAGTGAAGGTGCGCTTGAAATGGTAAGGCAATCCGAGCAGAACACGGGCTGCGAGGTCCAGAAGGTGGTGGGCGACTGCGCGTACGGCGGCGGCGAGACGCGCCGTGATTTCGAGGATGCGAAGATAGAGCTTGTTGCGAAGGTGCCGCGCGCACCGGGGAACGGAATAATTCCCAAGAGCGAGTTCGAGATTGATTTGGAAAACGATACGGTGGCCTGTCCTGAAGGGCATGTATGTAGCACGTACGAGACAGCGACAATCAAGACCTCGAGTGGCAGGAAGCACAAGGTCAAGCGGTTTGTATTCGATGCACAGGTATGTCGGAAATGTCCGCGCCATGGCGAGTGTGTGAAGAGTAAGAAAGGTAAAGGCCGGACCATAACGCTTCATTACGAGGAAGCGCTCTTGCAGGAGGCGAGGAGGTACCAGAAGACGCCGGAGTTTCGGGATGACAACAAGGCGCGCCAGACGGTTGAGCACCGGATAGCGCGCCTGGTGCAGTTGGGGATACGCAAGAGCAGGTTTTTCGGTAGAGGCAAGACGCTGTTTCAGGTGTTGATGGCGGCAGCCGTGGCGAACTTTACGCTGATAGTATCGAGGTTGGCGGGTGGGAGTCCCTTTTTCCGCGCCGCAGCAGGCCTTTGTTTCTTGTTTTTGTTGTCACGGTTGCTGAGGCATTGTAATTGGGCCTGGGATTCGGGCAGATTCGGTCTTGCAGCGCTTGGGCGAATCTCCGACATTGTGCCGCAAGCCGCTGGGCAGCCTGCTGAAAACCGCCCTTTCCGGCCAGGTTTCTAGGGCACAGGCAGAGCCGGGATTTACTGATTCAAAGACCGACGCAGGCGCTATGCTAATAGGTCTGCCGTGCTGGCCTCTCCATAGGTACATCTATAAATGAGGCAGTTTTACACCTTGAGGAAGGCAAGGCGCCAAAAGGCGCCTCACCCCATTATCCACTTGTGCAGTTCCCCGGCAAGCTTGGTGGCCTCGTCTTTCAGATCCTTTATCGGCATGTCTCTG
>CAYWBA010000493.1:0-2257 GCA_964455955.1 uncultured Planctomycetota bacterium
CGCAGTTCAGTGGCAGCCGCGCTTTTGAAGGCCAGCTCACGCATCTCGCCTGACATAACGAACATTTCGAATATCCCTTTGCGTCCACGGTAGCCGCGGTAGCCGCAATCCGGACAGCCGGCAGCCTTGTATATCTGTGCACCCTTACTATCCTTCTTGGTCAGACCCACCGCCGTCCTTTCCGCCTCGTTCGGTTCGTAGACTTCCTTGCAACTGTTACACAAAACCCGTACCAGCCGCTGTGCCATTATGCCGATTATGGCTGACGAGACGAGGAATGGTTTTATCCCCAGGTCGATGAGCCGGGGCAGGGCTGAGGCTGCATCGTTGGTGTGGAGGGTCGAGAATACCAGGTGGCCGGTAAGAGCAGCCTGGATGGCGGTCTCGGCAGTCTCGCGGTCACGTATCTCTCCAACCAGAATAATGTTGGGTGCCTGGCGCAGCATGGAGCGGATTATCCTGGAAAAGGTCAGCCCCACTTTCCTGTTTACCAGGCACTGGTTGACACCGGCAAGGTGGTACTCGATCGGGTCCTCCGCGGTAATTATCTTGACGTTGGGCTTGTTCAGCTCCTTGAGCGCCGCATAAAGCGTGGTGGTCTTGCCTGAACCTGTTGGCCCGGTGACGAGGAAAATACCGTTGGGGCGTTTGATAAGCTTCTTGAACCGGTTGTAGTCGGATTCATGAAAACCAAGCAGGTCAAGCGATACAAGCCCTTCCTCTTTGTCGAGGATTCGCAGAACCACGCTTTCGCCCCACGAGGCTGGAAGTGAGGAAACGCGGAAGTCAAACTCGCGGCCCAGCAGCCGCAACTTTATGCCCCCATCCTGCGGCCGGCGCTTCTCGGCCATGTCCATGTTGGCCATAATCTTTATTCGGCTGATTATCGCGCCTTGAAGCCTCTTGGGCGGCGGGTCCTGCTCCGCGCACATGCCGTCTATCCTGTAGCGGACCCGGAGCATTTTCTCAAAAGGCTCGATATGGATGTCGCTTGCACGCTGCTTTATCGCTTCCGTAATAATAGTCTGCACAAGCCTTATTACCGGGGCGTCGTCGCCGGTTATGCCGTTTGCCTCGCCGTAATCTTCGCCGCGAATCTCTATCTCGCTTGTGTCCTCAAGTCGCTCAAGCTCTTCTTCAAGCTCTTTTTGCGGCCTGTAGTATTTCGACAGCGCGTGCTCTATCCCTTCAGGCGTTGTAAGCACGCACTCCACTTCCCGGTTAAGGATAAAACGGACGTTGTCGAGCGTGACAAAGTCCAGCGGGTCCGACATGGCTACAACAATGGACCGCTCTTTTAGCTGGACAGGCACCACCTTGTTTTCAATCGCTACTTCTGGAGTGAGCAAAAAAACAACTTCTTCGGGGAGTTCAACCGAATCCAGGTCAATGTAAGGAAGATGAAACTGCTTTGCCAGCGCCTGGGTTATCTGTTCCGGCTGGGCGTGGCCAAGTTTTACCAGCGCTTCGCCCAGCTTGCAGCCATCCCGCTGCTGGTACTCAAGGGCTTCTTCAAGCTGTTCAAACGTGACAACACCCATCTGCTGAAGAATAACCCCTATGGGCGCACGTTGTTGCATCAGCAGGTCCTCTGTACACCTTGCTGTACCTGATTTTGGGGGGACTTAAACGGTTCATCCCCTTAAAGAATAGCACATGTGAAGAGTAAGTCAAGGAAAAATCCCCGGTGATGTGCTCTAAATCCCGATGGTGCCGGCACATCCGGCATCTCGTGCGTTGAAAATCCGGGTTAGCACTCCGAACTGGCCTGATTGGGTGAAAGTTTGGCCAAAAGGCACTTGTGCCGGGAATGTTTCTCGCCTCTGTGTCTCTCCCGGTTTTGTTAGAAAAGTGACTCCGGCACGTAAATTATGTCTCCAGGCAGGATTACAGGGTCACGCAACGTTCCCGCGAATATCTGGCTTACGTTGATACGAAATATCCGCGTGGAACCGTCCGGCAGACTCCTTATGACTGTAGTCTTGTTCTGGGAAGCCAGAGGGCTGTATCCCCTGGCTAAGCTTATGACTCTTGTGAGCGTAAGTTTCTCGTTCGCAGTTACCGTGAATCCGCCCGGTGCGTTCACCTTGCCCAGCACATAGACTTTGCTTTTTTCCTTGATTATCAGAATGTCTCCATCCTTCAGACTGACATCACTTTCAAGCTTGCCTTCCTGTACAATCTCGTTGTAGGCAATCCTGTAAGCTGCGCGCTTCCCCTTCGTTTCGCGTACAAGGAGCATATTATCCCTGTCCGC
>CAYWBA010000494.1:0-2254 GCA_964455955.1 uncultured Planctomycetota bacterium
GCGGCTCAGGCTCATCGGGTCGCGCCCGGCAGTAACGTTCTTGAGCCCTTCGACAAACAGCGCCTCACTCAGTACGGTCGCGGTGGTTGTGCCATCGCCTGCAATATCCGAGGTCTTGGACGCGACTTCCTTCACCAGCTGCGCGCCCAGGTTCTCGTACTTGTCCTCCAGGCTTATTTCCTTGGCCACAGTCACGCCATCCTTCGTTACAGTCGGGCCGCCCCAGCCCTTGTCAAGGACCGCATTACGCCCCTTCGGGCCAAGCGTGACCTTGACCGCGCGGGCAAGCTTCGCAACGCCGACTTTCAACTTTTCCCGCGCATCCTGGTCGAACGCAAGCTGCTTTTTCGCCATTACCCTTTCCTCCTTAACTCAACTGTTGCTTCAGTAAAATCTTTTCTTCAACCTGTAAAATTCTATTTCTACGGACAGAGCTTTGGATGTAAGCAAAACAAGTGCCAATGCGCAAGCACAAAACCGCCCCTTTCGCTTAATACTTTGCAGTATAAAGCGTTAGACCTTGTGCGAACCTTCCGAAGAGGTTTTTCCCAGCTACAGACATCATGCCATTATGACAGCCTGGCGCAGGACGCGCCCTCCACCCTGCCAAAATGGCAGGCCCCTTCCGCATCCGGGCAGCCTTGATTATCGGCTCGCAAATGATATAATCAGGCAAGACCCCAGGGAGGAGGAACTATGAAAAGACTACTCGAAGTCGTACTCGTACTAACCGTCATCAGCCTCGGAGTTATTCACGGCCATTACCACTTCACTCTGGACAGGGGCTTTATTCCACGCGATGTCAGTCCCGCCGGCCACCCAGTCAACAAGGTGCGTTTTACAGATACATCGACAGGTACAATAGACGGTTCTTGGGATTACACAGACGGTGGTGGCAAAGGGCGTGAAACCGGAGAGGGCGAACTACCGAGCGCCGAGGACAAGGAACCTTCTTTGGAGTCCCGGCTTGAAAAAGTTGACAGGTGGATAGAAAGAGCCTCCCGGGCGGGCAAATACGCTGCGCAAAACCCGGAATATCGCACCGAATACACGCGAAAAGCCCTCGAATACACCAGAGAAGCGCTTGATATTCTCAACCCCCTGCAGGAGAAATATCCTGACAACCCGGAAATTGAGCGAAGGCTGCAGGCAGTTACCAGAATAAGACAATCCGCAGTCAAAGACGACAGCGCACGGTAGGTGGAGAAAATGCTTTCGCTCGCTTGCGAAATTTCGTGCTTTCTTGTCATTTTCTTCGCGATATACCTCTGCCTCGGGGATATAAAAGCGATTAGGAAAAGGATGCTCGTGAAATCAACCTGGCGCAGGTTTCTCCTGCTGCTTGTTTCAGTATTGCTTTTTCTCTTCCTCGCTGTCTCTATCCCTTGTTTCATGACAAGTGAGGAAATGGAAAGGGCGCCTTCTATCATAAGAGGTTTTCGTCGCTTGTTGGAAGCTCTCTTTGGCTGAATATAGTCTCAGGCAAAATGCCGAAGCGTCCGGTAGGTACTTCGCCTCCCAACCTGCCTGTGCTATGATGTCGCGGTTGCCCGGAGAGAACCAGCATGTTCTTCGAACATACACATGGCAAATCCTCTTCCATGACAGCGCACTGGTCGTCTGATTCAACGCGGGTCGTGCTCAAATGGCGTATCGGCGGCAGGCTTCTTGTCTTCCTCGCATTCATGGTCGCCCTCTCCCTGATGGCGGTTGTTCTTGACATGCCAAGAGAGTTGTATGTATGGATTTTTCCTGTCGGCGGTGTTTCCCTGTTCATCCTGACGCTGCTGACCACCCGGATGCTGATATTCGACGGGCCGGCGAAAAAGGTGACTTTCGGGCTTGAAGTCTGCTGGCTGCCCCTCACCAAAACTATCCCCGTGACTGGCCAGACGAAGATATGCCTAACAGATGATGGCAAGTTCGAATTGCAGCTTTTCCAGGCTGGCGAAAAGCTGACAACTATTGACGAAAGCGCCAACCAGGAAAAAATGAAAGAACTCGCAAACCTGCTTGCCGATGCGATGGGTTTCAAATATTCCCCCAAAGAGGAAGCATGGCAGCCCGATTCCACTACTTAGCCGCTTTGCACAATCCCGGGGCTCGATAAAAAATCCACAAAATCTCAAGAATTTGTGAACCTTTCCGCTCCCCTTCCACTCTAAGGATGGGGAAGACGCTCTCTGCTTTTTTAGGGGACGAATGTTGTGAAAAGGATGATTTGGGCATTCCTGATGGTTATCGCAATTGCCTG
>CAYWBA010000495.1:0-2252 GCA_964455955.1 uncultured Planctomycetota bacterium
CCAGGCAGACAGCAGCTTGCTGGTGCGTGCTATTCGCTATGCCGTTGAGCGCAAGAAGGCGCAACAGAGAATCGAGGCCTACCAGATGCAGCTTCGTTCTCTGGCTTCCGAACTCACCGTAACGGAGGAGCGCGAACGCCGGCGCATCGCGATAGAGCTGCACGACCGCATCGGACAGACGCTTGCCTTTGTCACCATGAGACTGGGAATCCTGCAAACATCGCTTGCTGACCCGGTCAAGGATGAGTTGGCCGGGTTTCGGGAACAGATTGGTGAAATAATCCGCGAGGTGAGGTCGCTGACTTGTGATATCAGCCCTCCCGTGCTGTATGAACTGGGCCTTGAGGCTGCCCTGGAGTGGCTTGCAGAGCGCATCGAGGAACAGTATGGGATAAAGGTCGAGCTGCATGATGACGGTCAATCCAAGCCGCTGGGCAAAGACACTCGCGCCCTGCTTTTCAGGGCAGTTCAAGAGTTGCTCGTGAATGTCGTCAAGCACGCGGACGCTGAGGCGGCGCGGGTGTCTGTTTGGAGAGAGAGCGATTCCATCCGAATAAGGGTCGAAGATGATGGGAAGGGATTCTTCAGCGACGAAGTCCTCTCATGTGCAGGCGAGAGAGACTTGTTCGGCCTTTTCAGTATCCAAGAACGAGTGGCCGAACTCGGCGGAAAGTTCGAAATCAAATCCAATCCCGGCGAGGGAACACAAGCCACACTGGTAATCCCGGCGATACGTACCTGGAGAGCTAAGAGGAGAGAGTGACATGACCATAAGCATTCCTTTGGCCGATGACCAAGAGATCGTGTAAGAGGGTATCCGCAACAACTACCTTCAGGCATTTTGAGTGGCTTGCCCTGCCCAGCCTCAAGAATGCAAGAAATCAGGCGGATTTCTGGCGGCAAATGCTCTTTCAGGAACAGGGATTGCTCTTCCACATAGCCTGCTTCTCGCAGATACATCTTTTTATTCCCGCCACCGGCAACTCCTTATTCGGGCTTATCAAGTCAGGACAAAAGTTATAGGGAGGCCGAGGGCCGAAGACTTTCAGAGTCAGTCCCCGCTGAGAATAGCTGACGCTGATTCGTTTCGCCAAGGCGCAGAAATCTTCCCGGGTCTCTCTATCCAACAGGAAGGCCCAATCAAAGACCACATCCTTTCCTCTTGATGCCTTTTGTGGAAGAGTCCCAAGCTTGCGTGAATCCACTGCACGGTGTTGCAACTCTTGTGCGACAGTCCCGCTTACGATTTTGAGCCATGATTCCAGTCTTCCGGCGGCTTCGGCTCGAAGACGCTGTTCCAGAAGGTGGCGTGAGCCTGGCGACAAAGGAGAGAATGAAAACATGGAGGAGGAATGGAAAAAACGCTTCTCTGCTTTTGTCTTATCCAACATTCCCTTGACAGTCCATTCTTCCTTGTCGGCCATGTAGTCCAAAAAGCCGGAGATTCTGTCGTAGTTACTATCAAGAAGACTCCTTAAGCTTTCCAGAGAAGGGAAAAGCATCATAAACTGGGCGGGCCATACTGGCGAACATTGCATCGTTTGCTCGATTACCTTTTCATACCGGCAAACCTGAGGCAGCAGGCGGCCCAACTTGTTCAGGTTCTCTCTTGTCGCTGGTCCGGTCCATGCCTTGAGATTCACCTTGCTCAGCACTGCAATAACATCCTTGAGAGCCCACTTCTTGACGGGGTATCGGTTATCCACGCCTGGCCCTTCGATAACCCCTACAGCATCCTTGTGCGCAAAACAGAAGAGATAAATGCCCTCATCCTGCTTCAGTTGTAATTCAGGAGATTTGTAAACCTTGCTGGTTGGGCTCGCGATTGTTTTTTCCACCGCCATGTCTCCTTATCACTCCCGACTGGCAAAATACCATGCAAATTGCATGCCCGCGGCCGGGGAGTACCGGTGTAGCTGTTACAAGGCCGTGCTGCAATCGCGTTGACTGAAGAAACCTGTCGTAACTCTGAGGGAAAGCTCTCCTTGTGAGGTCAATCTGAAGGGTCTGTTGACTCCAAACCTGCCAATATGGGCGTAAGCCCTGACGACGAAACAACTTGCGTCCATATTTCACCTTGATTCCGGGTCGCATGACTTGGCAGCACAACGGAAATTCACGACGCTACCCTCCAGAACGCGTTGAACAGGGGTAAGGGGATTCGTAACTTGAAGTCAGCGGATTGATGATGCTATTTAAGAATATCGGCTTCAAAAAAGAAATCCCCGGAACGGGGGAAACAGCAACGGGTT
>CAYWBA010000496.1:0-2251 GCA_964455955.1 uncultured Planctomycetota bacterium
TGGAGGTGGTTTCATCCAGAATGTAGTCTGTGACGTTCAGGCCTATATTGGAAATGTCCGCTCTCACCGTGAGAGCGTTTGTGTAGTCGGTAAGGGCCAGATTGGTCTGGTCGCTCAGGGTAATGGTGGGGTTGGGGGGAGGTGCGGGCCCTGCGGCCCCGCCGCCGCCGCCACCGCCGCCACCGCCACCGGCAGCGGCGCCCAGAAGCGGTATTATCCCGAACGGGCCGCACGAGCAGAGTGTTAACGCGAAAAGTGCAATCAGGGCAAGCTTCAGGATTTTCATTCGGACCTCCAGGATGAAGCCAGGGTGCGTTTTTGCACGCTATACTGGATGACGAAAATACAAAGCAAACATTGAATAGAATATTGGACATCGAGCCTTTCGTCAAGGAAAAAGCCTTAACGGCAAACATCTGGACTGTTTACTTGAGCTTGCGCTTGAGGCATGTCAGGACAATCTTCGGCACGAACCGCGAGAGGTCTCCGCCCAGTGCAACCGCCTGCTTAACCATGCTTGAGCTCAGGAAGGAGAAGTCCTCTGAAGGCATGACGAAGACTGTCTCGATTTCAGGCGCGAGGGAGCGGTTAGTAAGCGCCATCTGGAACTCGTACTCGTAGTCGGAGAAGGTGCGAATGCCGCGCAGGATGGCTTCAGCTTTCAGGTCCTTTGCGAGATTGACAATAAGTCCACCGAAAATAACTGCATCCACGTTTGGGAGGTCCTTTGTCAGCTCCTTTATCATCGTCTTTCGTTCCCGGGGGGTGAAGAGGCTTGTCTTTTTCGGGTTTTCGGCAACCGCGACGGTGAGGTGGTCGAACAGTTTGGCGCCGCGTCTTATTACATCGAGGTGCCCGTTGGTAATGGGGTCAAATGAACCGGGATAAATTGCTTTTCGGACTGACATTTCAATTCCTTTCCACCTGCCTTATCTCAGGAACATTGATTCTTCCGTAAGACGAAGTCTTTGGCTCTTGAACAGGGCAGCGGGAGAGATCGAGAAGGTATAGGTCGGCACGTCCTTGTCCCGCTCAACTACCAGGCCCAATTCCATTATCCAGCAGTGAAATCTTCTTGTCAAGGTAAAGGTCTTGTTAACGTATCGTCCTGCTGAAAGATTGTGCTGAACCCTCACGGAGGCCTGCCACTTCTTGCTCAGGTTGGCCGAGAAGCCTGCGGTCCCTATCGAGTCGTTGCCCGCGGCGTACACGTTCCCGAGATAAAGCTGCCAGAGGCTGCCACTGGTAATTGTAAGAGCGGCAGCGTTTTTGATGATTTCGCCTTTCCTGGTATCGTACTCCACATCCGCCCGGGCTGTAATGTGGGGTGCAAGTGATAGCTCAAGCCGGCTCTCAAGGGGGCCGTAGCTATCCCCCCCGTTGTCGCGCGCAGGTCTCGGGTAATAAGGAATCCGCAGCCGCCAGTCAAGCAGGTTCACCAGTTTGACCTTCTTGTCCACCGTGCGGCGCCCATCAAGCCTGTTGCTGAGCGAAAGAGTTATCTTTTCCCCCTTCTTCACGGAGTCCACTTCATCCATCTGGTAAAGCAGGGAGGGAGGGACAGTGTTGTGGCATGTGTTCTCATAATCGAGCCTTGGCTCTATAATATGCTTGAGCCTGTCAATTTTCGCCCACCCTATCTTTGCTTCATATATGCGGGAAAGCTGTGTATCAGCGCTGCAAGTGGCAGTTACGACTTCTCTGCCCATGTTGTCAGTACCGGCTATGTTGCGGTTGTATAAAGTGTAGCGGGCATTGAAACCGGGGTTAAGGTTGAGAAACCTGCCGGCTGTAACCGGGCGGGTAATACGGGCGAAGAAATCATTTCGATAAACCTTTTCAGCATGGAGCGGAAGGGTTTCGGCGTACTTCTTAAGAATCTTTTCATTGCGCATGCCGGCGCTCACGTAAAAGCCGCAGGGGAGTTCCAGGGAAAATGCATCTGCCCGAAACTGAGGCTGGTGCTGGATTACAGTTCTGAACCTCTCGGTTCGCCAGTCTATTAGGAAGCGCGCGCCCAAGTTCTTGTGGGTTTTCCGAAAATATGCATAGGTCTCCTGCTCGCGGCCTTTCTTGTACTCACGTTCAAAGAATTGCTTGAGGAAAGTTGAGTCACTTGTCTGCGAGTACTCCAGACACATGCCGATATCACCGGGGAGGTTGTGTATGTGCAGGAACTTCAACCTGTACCGGTCGTGGTCTACTCCTGTCGGCGGGTCCCTGTCGTTGAGCTCGTAGGCCTGCAGGTAGC
>CAYWBA010000497.1:0-2250 GCA_964455955.1 uncultured Planctomycetota bacterium
CCTTGTATCCATCCTCCAGAGGCGGTTCAAGTCAATCGTCGAGGAGATGTCAATCGCACTTACCATGACGACGCGCTCACCCATCCTCTGCGAGGCGCAGGATTTCGTCACCGGCTTATATGACGCCGGCGGCAAAATGCTCGAACAGAAAGAGAACCTCCCCATCCTCTCTTTCTCCCTCGGCCCCGTCTGCGAATACATCATTGACTTCTACAGCGATGAAATCTACCCCGGCGATGTCATCTTCCACAACGACGTCTTCTCAATGGGCAACCAGAACAACGATGTCGCTGTCTACAAACCCATCTTCCATGGCGAAACACTCGTCGGCTGGGCCGCGTGCAAAGGACACCAGGCCGACATAGGCGGGGCGGTCCGCGGCGGCTACAACCCACAGGCCACCGAAATCTGGCAGGAAGCCCTGCGCATACCCCCAATCAAAGTCTACGAAAAAGGAAAGCTGCGAAAAGATGTCTGGAACTTCATCTTCGCCAATATCCGCCTGCGCATGGTCGAGGAAGACCTCACTGCTCAGATGGGAGGCTGCACCGTCGGCGAACGCGCCATACAGAAGCTCATCGAGAAGTACGGCCTGGATGTGTTTGAGGCGCACAAGAACTACCTCTTCGACGCGACGGAAAAAATGATGCGCGCCGAGGTCCGCTCCGTCCCCAACGGAGTCTATACAGGCGAGGCAACCGGGTACTACGATGGTAAAAACCCCGGCTCCAAGTACACAATCCGCGTAAAAATCACTGTCGAAGACGAAAACATCACCTTCGACTTCTCCGACACCGACCCCCAGACATCAGGCTTTGTCAACGGCACATTCACCTCGAGCGCTTCCGCCACCATGCTCACCTTCCTGCAGATGGTGAACCCCGACATCCCCCACAACGACGGCATGGTCCGCCCCGTAAAGATGATTATCCCCGAAGGCACAATCTTAAACGCCGCCTACCCCGCCGCAACCACATACGGCAACCACCTCTGCCCAATTACCGCAAGCGCAATCATGCGTGCGCTCGGCCCCGTCATCCCCGACCGTGTCACCGCGGAGTGGAACTCCCTCCTCTGCTCCCTCACCACAGGCACAGACCCCCGCAAAGGCGAGCATTACGTTGACATTTGCTTCATGGGCCTCAAAGGCGGCTCCGGCGGCATACCCGGCTGCGACGGGTACGACCACATCGGCATGATTGACGCCTCCGGCGGCGTGCTCGACCAGGACTACGAGATGTTCGAGCAGCAGACCCCCCACCTCATCCTGCAGCACGAGTACTGGACAGACTCCGCCGGCGCGGGCGAGTTCCGCGGCGGCCTCGGCGTAACCACAGAGTTCAAGCTCGGAGGCGAAGACAATACTTTCGTCACCTTCGGCGAAGGCGATGTCGAACCCCCGCTCGGCGCACACGGCGGCAAGCCCGGCGCGCTCAACTCGATGTCCCTCACCTACCCCGGCGGCGAGATTTACAAACCAACTACAAAAGACCTCGTCACCGGCGTGCCCGCAGGCACAATCTACTACCAGGAAGCAGGCGGCGGTGGCGGCTGCGGCAACCCCCACAAACGAAAAATCTCAAAAGTGCTCGAAGATGCGCGAAACGAAAAAATCTCGCTCGAATCCGCACGCTCCGACTACGGCGTCGCCATCAACCCCGAAACCTTGACAGTAGATGACGCCGCCACCACCAAACTCCGCAACAAATAGCAAGCCCCGCGTTTCAACGCGGGGGTGTTTAGTTTAGCCGCGCTGCTTGTCAGCGCGGAGTTTCAAAGCCACGGCGTTCACCGCCGCGGAAAATTTATCCCCACCGATAAACGGTGGGGCTTTGGAATCATCCGCATTAGACGCTGTCCATACGCTGAACCCCGTGCCACGCAACCAGTACAACCACCCACCCTGACGCAATACCTGCTAATGTTAATCTTCCCGCTGACGATGCCCGCAAAACCCTGTGCCGCGCGGCCTGCATGGCGGCGCGATGAATGTTCCGCAAACGCTGCATTTCATAACCATGCCATTCTACAACTCCTGATTCTGTTAACCTTCAGCCCATCGGCGATATAACTTCAACCCGGCCAACAGGTTGTGAAAGCGCTCTTCAGGTGACAAATTTTGTCATGCATCGCCGACACCAAAAAGATGTGCTATTTTGAAGATTTTTTTGCTTCGTAACCTCCAACCATATATTGCCTTACGCAAACGGGCCGAAACCGCGAAAACTTGTGTGGGCTAAAAAGGGCATT
>CAYWBA010000498.1:0-2240 GCA_964455955.1 uncultured Planctomycetota bacterium
CCCGGGCCAACGTCAAGCTCGTGGGTTCGCACTCCGGCTGCTCGCTCGGCGCCGGCCGCGATAACAATCTCGCAGGCGTACTCGGATACTTCCTGCCACTCCTGCTGCTCGGCCTCTACCTCGCCGCCGCCAGATGGCAGCTTACCTGGGGAAAGAAAGGTTGATTTACATTCTTTTATACTGGGGGCATAACTACTGATGAGGGAGCTATGAGCAAAGTAGATATGTTGAAAAGAGCAATCGCCGAAATCGGCAGCAAATTGACAAGCTGTCGTAGGCACTGCGCGGGAATTACACGCAGCACGAAAGATATAGCACTGCCCCGCTATCTCGTGCTGGAATCGGAAGGTCGGTCTGAGCAGCACGGTTCTGTGATAGTTGGCATCAACCCAGGGGCTGCGAAAGAACCTGAAATAGAGTACTTTCGGAAGCACGGAATTGACTATAAGACAATGGTTGAATATTGGCACGGCAGAATCAGGGGCTTCAAGTACTACACATGGTTAAAGAAGATACCTGACAACTTAGGCCTTAAGGGGCCAATTCTATGGACGGAACTCGTTAAGTGTTCGAGCAAAACTAAGAGAGTACTTCCACCTCTGGAGACATTCAGAATTTGCATCCGCAATTTCCTCAGCAATGAGCTTGAGCTGGTGCCAAGGAATTGGCCCTTGATTGCTTCCGGTTCCTATGTTTATCGAGCGCTTTCCTTCCGCTTCCCAAAACGTATCGTAATTGGTGTTCCCCACCCAACTGGTTCATACGGGTATTTCCAGAAGATGTTTTCAAGGAGAAATAGTTCTAAGATGCTGAAGCTCTTCAGACCAGACCTAAGCAAAATGTCGAATGGCGAAAGCGGAAAAGCACTTTGGCTGAATGCAAAGAGAGGACGTATCGAGTGACAACTTGTCCTTTCGAGTGGCCTGAAAATGCAGGTCGGGTATATTGGGGGGGGACGATTAGTCACGTAGAAGAATCAGCGTGAGCGCCGCATTCAAATAGCTTTACCGTAGTTCTTCCCGAATTTCCCGCAGCCGCTTCAGTATTGCCGCAATATGGCCCGATTTGAGAACAGACAACAGATGCCCTGTGCAAAACCGTTCATTGCGGATATGTGCCGTTAATAACTTGCGCAAGACCTCTACGTCCGCTGTCTTCAGCACTTCTTGCGAATCCAAATACGGAGCAGCTTCCCATGTCCATGAACGCCAGTCAAATCGAATAATCCAATTGTTCTTCTCTGCGGCGCTGACAAACTCCCAGACCTCATCACTATACTCGACCTCTGGCATCTGTAGCACGCCATCCTTCTCCGGCATCACAATCTCGCCATCGCTGGTCGCCCCCGCTTCCCACTCTCCGAAGGTAAAGCCGTCTGCTTCAAAGATGGGGAGAAAACGCAGGATTGCATCCATGTTCTCTATGGTGACCTTTGTATCGGGATTCACCAGCATATCTTGCCCTTACCCGGTGACTTCTTAGGAAATCCGGAAAATCCCGGGACAGAATCCACATTTAGTTATGCCCACACAAAATGGGACGTTGTCATCTCGTTTCAATCATCCCCCTGCGCTGCATGTGGCGCCCCGTATAATTATACACGCTGGCAGCATCGCAGGCAAGAAACTCCTCACCACGGAGTTACACAGAGGTCACGGAGAACAAAACCTTTTTTCTTGTTCCTAAAACAAAAAGATTTCTTATCTCTGCGTCCTCTGCGCCTCTGTGGTTATAAGGGTTCCAGGCGACCGGCGGGCGCAAAGCCTGTAAATACACCCGCGCCCTGAAAATTAGCGGGCGGGCTTGCCCGCCGTGTTAACTACAATTCCACAAGAAAATCTCAACTTTTCTGGAATATTCCAGCCGCTCAGGTGTTTAGTAATACAGGAATGGAAACCCGGATTTCCGCTAACATTCTGGCCTCTCGTACGTATAATAGTGTGGAAGTAATTACAGGCAATAGCCAGTAGCCAATGGGCAGTAGGCGGAAAAGAAAATAAATCTTGAGTTAATAAGAAACAAAAGAAAAAAACCAAGAAGGGTTTTCTCTGTGTCCTCCGTGCCTCTGTGGTGAAATTTGTCTTAACTCGGTGCCAGACAAGATGTTACACGTACCCACACTTCGCGTTTCGACGCAACCTGTATATGTAGCAAGAGGTTGCGTCCATTCTCAATTCACGCTGAACCACGCAAATGTAACAGAGACCCCCGCGAAATCTGTAAATAGATGCCGTAAGTCG
>CAYWBA010000499.1:0-2238 GCA_964455955.1 uncultured Planctomycetota bacterium
GAAGGCCCTGGCCTATACAAAGGAACACTTTTCCGAAATCACGCGGGGGCACGGAGACCTCCCCTTCCAGTATCTGGCGAGTGCGCTGGCCTGCCGCGCCCTGGGCGAGCCGTACTGGAAGCGTTACAAAGACAAGTTTTATCCAAAAGCGATAAGATACCAGCAGGAAGACGGCTCATTCAGAAAGGGCAAAAAGGAAACTCCCAGCGCCACGTTCTACACGGCGATATTCCTTCTTGCGCTGCAGCTTTCACCAGGCCACCTTGAAATGTCAATGCCGGGCGGCACGCCGGCAGACAGCACGAAGGCGACCAAGGCGGGGCTCGAATACCTCGCCTCCAGGCAGCAGGAAGACGGGTCATGGAAGCCGGAGAGGGCAAAAGGCGGCTTCGGGTCGAATATGTTTTACATACACGTAACCATAACCAGCCTTGCGTGCATGGCGCTCATGTCGGAAGGCTCGACCCCTGCCGAGGGCAAGTACAGCGAGGCGATTTCAAAGGGCGTGGATTACATTATCAAATGCGCGAGGCCTGACGGGACAATAGTGCACCAGGGGGATACCTTCCAGGCAAACTGGGAAACGGGGTACGCACTGCTTTGTCTTGCAGAGGCGTACAAGAAGCTGCCAGAGTCGTCCGAAAAGAGAAAGGAAATCGAGAAGGCAGTCAAGAAAGCGGTTGAATGTCTCATAAAATGCCAGAAGGACAACGGGGGCTGGGCATATAGCCCCAACGCAACCGCATTCGGGGGGTATGACTTGTTCGCGGCCACTGAGACTGTCATGATTGGACTTTACGCCGCCAGGGACATCGGCATCACGGTGCCCCAGGAAGTTCTCAAGAAGGCGATTGGTTACATCAAGAGCTGCCAGAACTCTAACGGCGGGTTCAGGTACGGTGTCCACCCGGAAAAGTACGAGGTGACCAAGACCAAGGCGTACCAAATCTCTCAGGTGCAGAGGTCGGCAGGCGCGCTTTACTGCCTCCGCCTTGCGGGAGAGCGGGGAGGAGAAGCATTCAAGAAATCTGTCAAGTATCTTGAAAAACACAGGTCCAAACTTGTGCCGAAGATACTGAACCCGAGATACCACCACCCGTGGTATTCACTTTACTTTACCACAATTGGGATGTACCAGTTGGGCGGCAAGCACTGGGATGGCTGGTATTCGGAGATAACAAAGAAACTGCTTGAGAAGCAGAATGAGGATGGGAGCTGGGGTAAGAAGGCCAAAGGACTCACCGGAGGATATGCGGAAAAGATATTCTCAACCGCGGTTGTTTGCATCACTTTTCAAATGCCGCTGAAGAATTTGTCTATCATCCACAAACAAGAAGGAAAGTAGCAGCAGGAGGTTGCGCAAAGCGCACCTTGCATATATAGCCAGATGGCGAGGAGTAGAACAGTAGAGCAGCTACCGCGAACAGGAGGAATAAAAACTCACTGCTCGCCTGCGGTCTACTGCTCTTGAGGGGCCCAACCCGCAGGCAGACATTTCTCCCTTAACACCGCATTCCAAACGATGTATAAATAGACACTGCTTGGTCCTATCTGCTGTTTCCAAAGAGTTTTTTTAGTAAGGGGGGTCAGATGCTTAAAGCTGGTTTTGCGTTTTGCCTGCTTGCGGTGTTTTTGCTGGCGTGCGTATTATATGCGCAGGAGGCGCAGGAAAACGCGCCGATTGCCCGCTACCCTTCACTTTCGCCGGATGGCAGGGAGATAGCTTTCACTTACCAGGGCGACATATGGAAAGTGGCTTCAGGCGGAGGCACTGCACGCAGGCTGACCGACCATGTGGCTTACGAGGCGTATCCGAAGTTCTCGCCGGACGGCAAGTGGGTAGCTTTCGCCGCGGCACGCTGGGGGAACTTTGACATTTACGTTATTCCCTCACGGGGCGGGAAGGCAAGGCGGCTGACCTTTCACGAGTATTCCGACTACCCGGAGTGCTGGTCGCCGGACTCGAAGCACATTTACTTCCGCTCCAGCCGCCGGGGCAGCTATGACCTGTACCGCGTAAGCCTTGAGGGCGGTACCCCGGTTCGACTTACCGAAAGTCCGAGGCAAAGCGAATACTATTTTTCCATATCGCCTGATGGAAAGCGTATAGCTTTTTGCCGCAGGGGCTCATCCGGCGGTTACCGCCGCAAGCTTTACAAGGGCAGCTCCAACGCAGATATATGGACAGCGAAGCTTGACAATCCGCTGCAGGACTTCAAGCAGATTACGACAAGCGAG